>NZ_PJBU01000071.1:0-95461 GCF_002863645.1 Psychrobacter sp. MES7-P7E
ATTATAAAAAATGCATGGTTATAAAATAACAAAATGGAAATAACAAGTTATGAGCATTCAATTAGTATTAAACAAAAATCGCAAACACGGCGTACCAGTCAAAATTTACACCACCGATGTTGAGCAAGGTGCGATGCAGCAATTACGTAACTTGGCTCAGCTAGAGTTTGTACATTCGCACATTGCGGTCATGCCTGATGTACACGTGGGTAAAGGCGCAACCGTTGGCAGCGTGATTCCGACCAAGTCTGCCATTATTCCTGCCGCAGTTGGGGTAGATATTGGCTGCGGTATGAACGCGGTACGTTTGTCCCTGACAGCGAGCGATCTGCCTGATAGCTTACGGTCATTACGCTCAGTAGTGGAGCAACAAGTGCCAGTCGGCTTCAATATGCATAAGCAAATCCAAGCCAAAAATTCAACGCTTGATCCGTTGGGCAAACGCCTCAAACCGATTACTGATAAGCATCCAGGTTTACTCAAAATGCTTAAAGGTTTTGAGCGTACGTGGGCGAAGCAGTTGGGAACACTCGGTGGTGGCAATCACTTTATTGAGTTGTGCTTGGATGAAAACAACGATATCTGGGTGATGTTGCATTCTGGCAGCCGCGGTATTGGTAATTGTATCGGCCAGTACTTTATCAATTTAGCAAAAAAAGAGCGTCAATCGCGCTTTGGTCATGTGCCAGATCGAGATTTGTCTTACTTTGCCGAAGGGTCTGATAGTTTTGCTGACTATGTCGAAGCAGTAGGCTGGGCGCAGGACTACGCGTTAGAGAACCGCCGCGAGATGATGCGTTTGGTGATTAAGTCCTTGCAGTCGCCACAAGCGGGATTACCACGATTTCAGCTGACCAAAGAAGCCATCAATTGTCATCATAATTATGTCAATGAAGAGGTGCATTTCGGTGAGCAAGTCTATGTGACGCGTAAAGGTGCGATCAGTGCCTATGCTGGTGAGCTTGGGATTATCCCAGGATCTATGGGCGCAAAGTCCTTTATCGTACGTGGTCTGGGCGAAGCTGAATCGTTTTGCTCGTGTTCGCATGGGGCAGGACGACAGATGAGCCGTGGTAAAGCCATGCGAGCATTTACCATCGACGAGCTAAAAGCGCAGACGGATGGCGTCGAGTGTCGCAAAGACAAAGGTGTCATAGATGAAATACCCGGAGCGTATAAAGACATCGATGAAGTGATGGCCAATCAAACGGATTTGGTTGAGGTGGTGCATACGCTTAAGCAGGTCATGTGTATTAAAGGCTAATGAGTAAAACCATAGGGAGTCACGACGGTGTCAATCGAGCTAAATGTACGAAGTGTACTATTTGCGCTCGATTTCCTAGTCGTGATCCCACTATGCTGTCACTCGAACATATAAAACAGATTTAGAGTTGTTAAAAATATAGGTAACAATATGAGCTTAAAACAAACCTTAAAAAAGGCCAAACAGATTGAACGACAGTTAGAGCAGCAAGCTGAGACAGGTGTGCAACACTCGCTAGGCACAGTCAAGCCGCGCAACTACTTGGCACTGGATCCACTATTAAGAAAAGGTGGTATTCATGAAAAAGAGGATATCGATATCGTCCGGAAAAAACGCCGCCGCGAAACTAAGCAGCAGCTACGGCAGACAGACTGGCTCTCAGAATAGCGAGCATTCGTTCTAATATTAAATTTAAACGACAAAAAAGGCCATTCACTATAATAGTGAATGGCCTTTTCTTATTTACTCGTAACTATGTTGTAACGGTTATGCCAATACTTCGATTAGCTCACCCTTCACCATGTGCGGACTAACGAAATCAGTAATACGTACGCTCACAAGTTTACCTAACAGCTCATCCATTTTCTCAACATCATGAGGGAACATAACGGTACGAGTATTATCTGCCGTACCGATTAAGCAATCAGGATGACGGTTGGCAACTTGTTCAACCAAGACGCGAGTCGTGGTGCCGACCATTTCATGCGTTTTGGCAAGTGTTGAGTCAATGATGACTTTCTGGAATTCAGCCAAACGAGCTTTCTTGGTGGTGAAGCTCACATCATCTGGCAACTCAGCGGCTGGCGTACCTGGACGCTTAGAATAGATAAAGCTATAAGAGTGATCGAAGTTCAACTCTTTCGCCAAGTTCAAGGTATCTTGGAAGTCTTGATCTGTCTCACCAGGGAAGCCAATGATAAAGTCACTCGACAAGTGAATATCAGGACGAATGGCTTTAAGCTTATTAATCTGATTGATATAAACATCAATGGTGTGATTGCGCTTCATCGCTGCCAAGATAGCGTTTGAGCCACTTTGAACCGGTAGATGTAAGTGTGATACCAGCTCTGGCAATTGTGCATACGCATCAATGATGTCATCAGTGAATTCAAGCGGATGGCTGGTCGTATAGCGAATACGCTCGACACCATCGACATGCGAGACATAATGCAATAGCTCGGCAAAACGGCAAATACTGCCATCATCTTTTTCACCGCGATAGCCGTTGACGTTTTGACCCAAGAGGTTGATTTCACGCACGCCTTGCGCTGCTAAGCTATCAATCTCAGCCAATACGTCATCGAGTGGACGTGACAATTCTTCACCGCGGGTATAAGGAACAACGCAGAATGAGCAATACTTTGAACAGCCTTCCATTATAGAGACAAACGCTTTGTAGCCTTCTACTCTTGGCTCTGGCAAAAAGTCAAACTTCTCAATGCTAGGGAACGACACATCAATCGTACCAATACGATTTTTAGGCGCAATTTCACGTTGCTCATTTGATTGGTCATATAGTTCTGGCAGGCGATGCAAGGTTTGCGGGCCAAATACCATATCGACATAAGGCGCACGCTTTTGAATATTATCGCCTTCTTGTGAAGCGACGCAGCCACCAACGCCAATGACAAGGTCAGGGCGTTTTTCTTTTAGTTTGCGCCAGCGGCCCAATTCCGAAAAGACTTTTTCTTGCGCTTTTTCGCGGATAGAGCAGGTATTCATCAGTAGTACATCGGCCTCATCGATATCGTGAGTGACTTCCATACCATGCGAATCGCCGAGCACGTCTAGCATTTTGCCAGAGTCATAGACATTCATCTGACAGCCTTGTGTCGTGACAAAGACCTTTTTTGTCGCTGCTTTTTCGACGGGCGCTTGGGCTGAACTTGCTTCTTTGAGTGCAGTGACAGCACGTGCGGTGACAGTCGTCTCAGCAACAGCATCGTCATCGATGCGGGGATTGAATACAGTAACACTCATAAGGATAAGTCCATGATTGACCAAAAATATAGCGGAGTAGCCGATTAACAGGTGGCGTATTTTATCACAACCCTGTGCCAATGTGAAAAATTAGCACGAGCGATGGGGTATCAATATGATAAATAATTCATAGCAGTATCAATTATTTACTGTCGTTCATATTACTATTCATAAAAACTGCGGCTCGTTATCACTTCTATGTTACACCGTGCTGTCCTATTTATTAACAAAAGGTAAAGGAGATAGTTGAAAGCACAATGAGTATAGTATGATGATTGCTATACCCTTGGCGGTACTTAGCGAACCGTTATTCATATATTTGTAGAGATATCATAAAGAGAGTCAGTATGACAAAGTTGCGTGTTGCGCATAGCATCAAGGATGAAGAATCAATCAGTCAAAAGCGCGCGTCGAAGCGGATCGCAGCCAGTACGTTACGGTTGAGCGCGTTGAGCGTGGCAACAGCGGTCAGTGCACTTGGTGTGTCACAAGTCGCTTGTGCCGAGTTGACGTGGGGCGATGAGGAAAGCTACCAACAAGAAGGTAACTATCAACAAGACAGTAGTATTGACTCATTTATGGCAGCCGCTATCGCCGCAGACCGCGGTGATGTAAGCGAGCTCTATAACTATGAGCAAGTCATGAGCGGTGGGTTGTTTGCGATGTATCCGACCTATTGGCGTATGAATCTAGATCTCAATTCACAGAGTTCAGCGGCCGTCTCGCAGTTTGTGCGTCAGTATCCAGATACGGTCATGGCTGAGAAATTGGTTGCGGATTTTGCGGAGACCAAAGCGGGGTCAAATGATTATGCATCAGTACGTCAAGTCGCGAATTTAATTACCAATGCCGATGCCAGTGAGCGCTGTGCCGTTGCGCTTGGGTTTAATAATGGCGGTGATACTATGCGTGCTATGGCAGCCAAATCTGATGTGTGGCTAACCACTAAAAAGCAACCAGCATTGTGCGATCAGTTAGCGATGGAGATGAACAACAACGCGCTGATTAGTAATCAAGATCGTGCTGCTCGTCTGAAACGTATGCTACGTAAAGGCAAGACCGGTGATATTATGGCATTGTCCTCACGCCTTGGTACGCCAATTGCTTATTCGGCGCTCAGTGAAATTCAGCTTAATCCGTCTTCTTTCTTTAGCCGTTTTGGTCGTGAGCCTGCAAGCCAAACCAATCAATACCTATATATGTACGCAATCGGCCGTATGGCTGACAAGTCTTATCGTGAGGCAGCGTTACAGTTAGAGTTTGATATCAAACAAGACAATCAGCGCGCGGTCAAATTGTTGAATGACGAAACCCGGCGCTATGCTTATCGTACGCTTGGCGTGCAGCGTATGAATCACAACACTGACGATGGCTTTAACGCTGAAGCAGTGGATTGGTTCCGCAATAGTTTGGACAATGACTTTAATTTTGAAGAAGCAGAAGATTACGCTATGGCAGCGATTCGCTTCGGTCGTTGGGATGATGTGGTGGAAGCCATCTCAAAAATGGACGGCGAAACGCAAAAAGAAGCCCAGTGGCAGTATTGGCTAGCTCGTGCCTATGAGCAGTCAAGCGATAGTAGCAAGCGTAATACGTCCAAAAAAATGTATCAGAACCTAGCAAAGAGTAATGACTACTATGGCCTGATGGCAAAAGATAAAATAGGGCAGCGTTTTGATGCTAGCCGTTTAGGTGGTAGTAATTTGCCCAATGTCAGTACTGCTGACCGCGCGCGCGTCATGCAAGATGCCAACTTTGCCCGTGCGTTTGCGTTATACAACTCTGAAGCCAGTCGTGCTTATGCCAACCGCGAGTGGAACTGGGCAGTGAAGCAAGCTCGTGACAATCGTGATGACAATTTAATTATTGCCGCTGCTCGTCAAGCCTATGATATGGGCTGGCTCGATCGATCGATTTATGCGGTTGATAATACTGATAGGGTGGATAGCTTAGCACTCTCGCATCCAATGCCGCATCAAAGCGCAGTCGTACGTTATAGTGAGGCAGCAGGTATTGATCCAGCATGGGCGTACGGTATTATGCGTCAAGAAAGCCGTTTCGTATCTTCTGCGCGCTCAAACGTAGGCGCGAGTGGACTGATGCAAGTCATGCCTGATACCGCAAAATATATCGCTCGTAACCTAGGCGAGACGTATAGTGCGAGCCGTGCCAATAGCGGTGATACCAATATCCGCTATGGTACGTGGTATATGGGTGATATCTTGGGCAAACTCAATTATCAACCAGTATTGGCAACCGCAGGCTATAATGCTGGACCTAATAATGCCAAACGCTGGCAGCCAGTTTATGGCTCACTTGCCGCAGATCAATATGTAGAGTCGATTGCATTCCCTGAGACACGTAACTATGTCAAACACGTGATGGAAAACGCCACTATTTATAGCAGTCTGTTGGGTCGTGGTCAGCCGATTACTCAGCGTATGGGTACGGTGCCAGCTGGATTTTAATCACTGAACTTGCATTTGATAAACCACTAATGATTTATTGTTAGTGGTTTATTTTTATCTGCTAATTTGCTTTGTCAATTGATCAACTCTGATTTGCTCAAGCAGCACTCATCTAGCTAAGGTAAATTTCACGGCCGTTATCCTTCAGTGCTTTATCAACATTTATCGAGATTCCTGACGATGTCGTCAACGTTTACGTTTTTGCTATAGATTAAAAAAAACGTTTTGTTACCATTGCCTTAATGAGAAACCCTATTTTTCAGTCTTGTTCTTAGGTCAATGCGTGTTTTATGTATCGCGTCTAATGATTTAAGTTATAGCCTATGTCTTATCATTGCTAACTAACTGCCTTCAGTCCTATGATCAAAAAATATTTTAGTCTGTCTACGTCGCCAAAAACCAAATATTCGTTATCTAATCGGATATGCTTTTTATCGAAGGCAAATACAAAGACGGATACAGACCTGAGCAATAAGGTCGCTAACTCTATGGTGCAATTGCGTGCAGGTTTGGCTAGTAAACATAGCGTAGGCAGTGTCAAAGCGACGATGAGCTTTGGCGCTTTACTGCTTATACAAGGCGTTATGCTGCTACCAGCACAGGCGGCTAGCACGGTTAAGACTGGTCAGCGCGTATTGATGATTGAGATGACCCCAGCATTATGTAATATGCAGCCGACGCGGGCACGTATGCGCCAGTGTTTAGAAGGGTATTCGTTGACTGTATCTGGTCTGGATATGGGATATGGTGAGCGCTGCGGTCGTGGTAGTGAGCCACGCCTTACACCGCTACAACTAAAAGTTGTCAACCGTATCATGCCTGACACAACGGTACGTAGCCAAACGTGGCAACGCTATGGAGCCTGTAGTCCGCTTAGCGCCAGCAGTTACTTTCGGCAGATTACTAACTATGCAGGTGGATTAAAACTACCGAATGAGCTAAATACGGGTAATAGTTATACCGTTTCCAAATCACGATTTATCAGTCAAATGACCCGCCTCAATAGTGGTATGTCTTCAAATAGTGTGGACCTCATCTGTCAAGAAGGCAGCCGTCGCCAATCGATACTCACTGATATACACGTGTGTTATGAGGGTAGTGATTTTGGGACTTGTCATGACGTTGTAGACAGCTGTGGCAGTAAATTTATCATTTCAGGTGGGCGATAATCTTCACTTAGTTATCTGCTTAAACCTCTTTTTTGATACCATTTTTCATTTCATTTAGTTCAATCTAATAGTGAAAACTGCCTATTTTGACCATTATATCTACGTATAGCATAGTGAAAATGTGCTTGAGTTGTTATGTGCTAAAGCCCTCTAGCGCTTTATCCGTAAGCGCTTAGCCTCTGCAGAAATCCTCTCGTATAAAATGTAACAATATAATCCCTGACGGGTCTATGACTGTATCTAGACGGTCACTGCGATGAAGTGCTACACTAGCTCTCGGTTTATACATGCTGCTATGCGGCAAACAAGTCGATATCTAAAATGATAATCGTTCATTAGAATTATCTAATAATTAATTAGGGAGTATTCAATGTCAATGAAACAGCCTTTACGTGTTGCCGTCACTGGTGCCGCTGGTAATATCAGCTACGCGATGCTATTTCGTATTGCATCTGGCGAGATGCTAGGTAAAGATCAGCCAGTTATTTTGCAATTACTTGAAATTACGCCAGCTCTTGACGCCCTAAAGGGTGTGGTCATGGAACTAGAAGACTGTGCATTCCCATTGTTGGCTGGTATCGTCCAAACTGACGATGCTAATGTCGCATTCAAAGATATCGATTACGCTTTACTGGTTGGTGCACGTCCTCGTGGCCCAGGTATGGAGCGTAAAGATTTGCTAGAAGCCAATGCTGCGATTTTCTCAGCACAAGGTAAAGCATTGAACGAAGTCGCTAGCCGTGATGTAAAAGTATTGGTAGTCGGTAACCCTGCCAACACTAACGCACTTATCGCTCAGCGCAATGCACCAGATCTTGATCCACGCAACTTCACTGCAATGACTCGTCTAGACCATAACCGTGCTATGGCACAGTTGGCTGGTAAGACTGACAGCACTGTAAATGACGTGAAAAAAATGATCATCTGGGGCAACCATTCGTCAACTCAGTATCCAGACCTAACCGCTTGTACAGTAAACGGTAAGCCTGCGCTAGATTTAGTTGATCGTGAATGGTACGAAGCGACTTATATCCCAGAAGTACAACAGCGCGGTGCTGCGATCATTAAAGCTCGCGGTGCATCATCTGCGGCTTCTGCTGCCAACGCTGCTATCGCACACATGCGTACGTGGGCACTAGGTACTGACGAGAACGATTGGGTATCTATGGGCGTTTACTCAAACGGCGAATACGGTATTGCTGAAGGTTTGATCTACTCATTCCCATGCACATGCGCTAACGGCGACTGGTCTATCGTAGACGGCGTTGATGTATCATCAGATTTCTCTAAAGAGAAAATGGCTGCCACCGAGCAAGAGCTTAGTGAAGAGCGTGATGCAGTAGCACATTTACTACCGTAAATCTAAGCTGCTATCCAGTAAGCTATGATTTAAGTAGTAAAGATAAGTAGCACGAAAAAGCCCTCTGAAATGTGAGGGCTTTTTTTATGTCTATAGGAAATAGGCAAATGAGAGCAATTTAGCTTGCTGTCTTAAATGAATAAAAGCAATTTACCGTTAATACAATTGATAACGTTAGATAAACGTTGATTAACAGCTATTAAAATAAAGCTTGCTACAATGAATATGTCAATTTAAATAATAAGCACATTAAACAATAAGTACGATCCTATTCGTACCATTTAAGGAGAAATTTATGTTGGGTGAACCAGAATATAGTATGAATGAGTTATTTGCTCAGTTAGGCCTAGACAGCTCTGACGAGGCAATTGATAGTTTTATCGCAGCAAACCAACTAGCTAGCGAAGAAAAACTGACAGAGTCTAGTATTTGGACAGATAATCAGCGTATGTTTTTGCAAGAGGAATGGCAAAAAGATGCCGCATGGGTAGAAACCATTGATGAGCTAAATGTCCGTTTACATCCTGATGCATAAATATTTATAGACATAAAACCCCCCGCGATAGTCTTAATATCGCGGGGGTTTTTATGTCTGGTTTAACACTAAACATCAAATTTGCTTTTTGCGCCACTCAAGTAGATCTGCGACGTCTTGATGAATACCCGCTTTTAAGGCTTCTATTCCATCATAGCGACGCTCACCATGCAAAAAGTGTAGGAAACGCACGTGTAAGTTCAGTCCGTACAAATCAGCTTGCAACTGCGGAAAGTGAACTTCTAGACGCCAGTCATCACCTTTATCGACAGAAGGTCTTTTGCCAATATTAGCCGTGCCGAACAAACTATGCGGACGCAAGCCGGCAACACCTGTATGACCGTCGTTGGCAAGCGCAGTCAAACCATCAGCGATCACATTACCATTGTCATCTAAGCTCACCACGTCGACCGCAAAAATACCATGCAAGGCAGGCTTTATACGCTGCAAATCGATATTTGCAGTAGGGAAGTCTATCGTTCGACCTATCTGATCGCCGCGCACAACCACTCCTGTGATTGCATAGTCACGACCAAGTAACCGGTTGGCTGCTTGAATATTACCTGCCAATAGTAAATCACGCACACGAGTAGAGCTGATACGGGCAGCGTCGTTATCGATAGTATCAACACTGTCGCTATCAACACTATCATCAGTATTACTATCAGTGACCGTATGCAGGTTGGTCACATCCAAACCATAGCCACGCAAAAACTGACTGTCGCCAGTACGATCATGACCGAAGCGAAAGTCATCGCCCAACACCAACGCTTTGACGTTCAAACGCTTGGCTAATATATCGGCAAATGCTTGTGCTGATAGCGAGCGAAATTCTGTATCAAACCCTGCTACGATCAATGTTTCAACACCATATTCTGCTAGCAGTGCTTGCTTCTCTGCCAGATTGGTCAGGCGCGCAGGCGCTTTAGCAGGTGCAAAAAACTCGCGTGGCTGCGGCTCAAATATCATGACCGCTGCACCCAAATCTTGGGTATGCGCAATCTCACGAACTTGGGCTAGCATGGCTTGGTGACCAAGGTGCACACCGTCGAAATTGCCGATAGTGAGCACGCAAGATGCCAACTCTACTGGGACGGTGTCCGTAGATGAGGTGTGTGGCGACGAAATCAGTTGCTCAAGAAAATAGGTTTTCATAAGTTTTCAGCTATGATGAGACCAAATAAAAAACGAAAAAACACATCTATGCTTAAAATTGATGTGTCTAAAACCAGCCATTATAAAGTAAAATAGCCACACTAACATCCTATAGTCTACGTGTAATGCAAGTATGGCGCATAGGGTGGCTATTCTTTATTGCCAATGATGCTAATACCAACCCTAACAACAATCTCGACAACGATGGAGATCTTATGTCTGCTGCTGCCTTAAATACTATACCAACCGACCTATCGACATATCAGCTTACCGATCAGTTCGTTGTGCAGCGTGCAAGTAAAGAAGATTTACCAGAAGTTTTAGCCATTTATAATCAAAGCATACCGGGCAAACAAGCAACAGCCAATCTTGCATTGGTTACGCTAGAGGAGCGTGCTGCTTGGTTTAATGAACATTTGGATAGCACAACCAGACCGATATATGTGGTCAAAGTACTACCATCAGATGATGGAGCTCAGACAAAGGCGCCAATAGTCGCATGGGGCAGCTTCAGCGATTTGTACGCGCGTACGGCCTATCACATTAGTACCGAGATTAGCATTTATCTAAATCAAGATTATCAAGGCAAAGGGTTAGGCAGTTTGCTGACTCGTTGGATGTTGACGCAAGCACCAAGCCTAGGTATTCGAAATATCATCGCCCTCGTCTTTGCTCACAACCATCCAAGCTTAGGATTATTCTGTAAGCTTGGCTTTGAGCAATGGGGTTATATGCCTGAAGTTTGTGATATGGAAGGGTTTATCGCTGATGTTGTGATGCTTGGTAAATCAATGACATCAGATGATATCTCAGATAAAGCGCCTGGAACAATTTAATTTAAAACGTTCTAACCTAAAATCTTCCATTGACCTTTTATCTTCTGTAGCTGGTAGGTCAGTGGTGCAGGTTCGTTCTGTCCTTTTAGCATCAGCTCGCCAGTGATGGTGGCACGAGTTTTGTCATCGTTGTATTTGGTATCAGTAATCGTAACGCCATCCACCGTTTGCTGAAATGCAGACTGAGTATTGGCAAGCTCTTCTTCGAAGTTTGCCATATCGACTTGGTAATATGACGCCGCATCCTTCACGTCACCGTAATATAAGCTGTTTAGGGCTTGCTTGACAGTATCCTCTGGCGTACCGGCTTGAGTCGGATTGGTCACTAGACTTTTCTGTTCGGCCGCTTCAGTGACTGGATTAATATTGTCACTATCAATCGCCGTCTTATCTTCAGTGCCATCTGTAATTTCGCCTGTTTCGCTAGCACTGTCAGCAATCTCTGCTTGGTCAGTCGTATCATTGTCTAATGTGACGTCTTCTGAGGTATCAACGGTCGCTGCCACATCATCATTATCGGTAGCAGTTTCAGCCGACTCATTATTGCTACAGCCGCCAATAAGTAATCCAGTGCTTAGTACACCAGTTGCTAGCAGAATTGGTAAGCGCTGGAAGATTGGCTGTTTCGTTGTCATATTAAACCTCAAATGTCATGTATTCATTAATGATCTATTATGACAATTATCAGCAGCGAGCATTGTCATTTCTCATAACAGGCTTGTTTTGGTTTCGTAAGCCTGCCATGAGTTTGCTTATACTTATACTTATACTCTATCCTAACCGTGCTTTAGCTGACGCGGACGGAAACCAGTCGCTAGCAATACCACACCGTAAACCAGCGCTCCGACGGCACACATAATAATCAGCGCGACGATACGTTGCCACTGAGCCTCATCGGTAGGAAAATAAGGTAGCATAAAATAAAGCACGCCAATCATAGAGCCAGTCGAGATAACAAACTGCGTAAATAGTTTTTTCCAATGCGGACCGAAACGGAAAATATCACGCTTGTGCAAGAAGTAATATAGCAAGCCTGCGTTTACAAAAGCAGCGCCAGTCGTAGCCAATGCCAGACCACCATGTAGTGGTATCTCTAAGAAATAGAATATTCCGATAAAAATAACACTAAAGATCATATTGGCGATGACAGAGATGATGCCGATTTTGACAGGAGTTCTGGTGTCTTGACGT
This sequence comes from Psychrobacter sp. MES7-P7E, assembly GCF_002863645.1. Classification (NCBI taxonomy): domain Bacteria; kingdom Pseudomonadati; phylum Pseudomonadota; class Gammaproteobacteria; order Moraxellales; family Moraxellaceae; genus Psychrobacter; species Psychrobacter sp. MES7-P7E. The sequence continues at coordinate 11,959 of NZ_PJBU01000071.1, forward strand.
GCAAAGAATGCAGGGGCAAAGATCTTAATAAGCATAAATCCTAAGATACCACCTGCCATACTACGTAGAGCCAGTGAGCTCATTTGTGCATCACGTAAGGTGAACTCACCGCGTAAAAATAGTGCTTGCATTAATACATCTGCCAGTACAAATAGGGCAGCCGAGGCAGGCACACCGACCAAGATAATAAGACGTGCTGCCCAGTCGATGGTCTTTTTAAAACTGACGTCGTCTTTTTGAGCTTCACTTTTTGATAGGCTTGGTAATATGACAGTACCAATCGCCACGCCAATTAGACCTAATGGCAACTCGCTCATACGTTCAGCTGCATAGAGCCAAGAGACGGAACCGCCAATCATTAACGAGGCAAAGATGGTGTTTAATAGTAAATTAATCTGAGTGACAGAAACACCAAAGATAGCAGGTAACATCAGTTTCAAAATTCGACGAACGCCTTCGTGCTGGAAGTCAATCTTTGGTGCGACAAGCAGCTTTTGTTGCCAGAGCTGCGGCAGTTGAATTAAGAACTGTAGCAAGCCTGCGATAGCAACGGCATAGCCAAGCGCCATGATGGGTGTATCAAACATTGGCGCAAAAATCAGCGCCCCACCAATCATACACAGATTCAACAGCACTGGCGCAAAGGCGGGTGCGGCAAAACGACCGTAGCTTTGCAGAATACCACTCGCAAAGGCTGTCATAGAGATGAATAGCAAATACGGAAAGGTAAGACGCAGTAATTCAGCAGTGATGGCAAACTTGTTGGGTTGATCGGCAAACCCAGGGGCAAACAACGTCACCACCCAAGGTGCGATTAAGATGACCACCACCGTAAGCATCGATAACACTAGCAACAATGCGCCCGAGGTGCGACTGACCAAAATCTGCACTTGTTGTAAGCTGTACTTTTCTTTGTATTCGGACAGTACTGGCACGAAAGCTTGGCTAAACGCACCTTCTGCAAACAGTCGTCGTAAGAAGTTTGGGATTTTGAAGGCGACCAAAAAGGCATCCATCAAACCACCTGCACCAAAAACCCCTAGCAATACAACATCACGTACCAAACCTAAAATACGCGATAACATGGTCATACTGCTGACCACCATGGTTGAACGAAATAACCGACTTTTTGCCATGAGAACCTATCTTGCTAAGTTGTATATTGAGTTATGTGCTGATGTGATATGGATAAAAAACTGACAAATTATATCACTTTCACCATTGAGATAAATGGATTGAGTGTGGAAATCACTTATGTGACGGTACACCGTTTTTCGTTGCATCAGCCACTAACTGGCGCAATCTTGCCCATTCAAAATAATCACCAGGGTCAGTCTTACGCCCAGGCGCGATATCACTGTGACCTGTTAAGTGGCGACGTGTTTTGGGGTAGGCCTTATAAATGGCGGCAATTACGTCGGCTAGCTTCTCATATTGAGCAGAGGTGAAGGACACAAAATCCGACCCTTCGAGCTCGATGCCAATGCTATAATCATTACATTCAGGTCGACCCAAGTAGCTAGACCGCCCAGCATGCCACGCCCGTTCGTTGAAATTGACGAACTGAGTGATAGCGCCATCACGCTCGATAAATAGGTGCGCTGATACTTCTGCGCCTTTAATTGTTTGAAAATAAGGATGAGCATCCCAGTCTAATTGATTGGTAAATAATGCTTTTACATAATGCGTGCCACTAGCGTCGCAGGCACCAAATTCATTCGGTGGTAGACTAATATTGTGTACGACAATAGCGTCAATACTTAAATCTTTTGGCCTTACATTGTAATTGGGTGAAGCCAACCAAGTAGCTGTTGATAGTAGACCGTCTTTGATGGTCATTGGTGACGTAGATGATGAGTTTGGCAATGATGCAGGCATAATGCTCTCTTTTTATACTAGTATTGATAATGGTGTGATAGACAATCTATCTAAGTAGCTAAATGATAGTAGGCGATGTGTTTGATTTTTTGACCCAGCAACTTTAATAACGCTGATAGCGTATGAATAATAACGTGCGAGATTTTACCTCATGTCTATAAAACTGACGTCCATACCTATCGATTGTACGCTAATGACCATTGGCCTGCGAGCACGTTTACCATTGGCTGTAGTAGGGTTATTGCTCTCGGCTCAAACACAGGCATTTCTACCAACGCCCCTGTCTGTCCTTGAATCAGATACATTGTCACCTGATGCATCTAGCATAGCACCTACTAGCACAGCACCTACTTATTCTAATTCGGATGTATTAGCTGAGTCGGGTAATATCAGTAATGCTGAACCTAATATTCAAAATAGTACTTTATCTGAATCAAGCTTAGCGACAGAGCAGCTACTATCAACATGGCGGCAGCAAGTAAAAGCCGACAAGTTGGCACAGCATACAACATGGCGACGCTTGTTGTATTTTTACGATGATAAAAACAGTGTATTGGGTAAAAAGAAAACCGAGAGTTTGGTTGATGATCCGAGCTTTTTTTTAAGTAAAAATGGTCAACGAGATTCAGGTGCAGAGTTAGATGCGATGCTTGTGGCACTCACACAAGAGTTGGTGCCATCATCAGCGACTGGTAACGACCAAGCCAAAACTGATGCCAATAATAATTCTGTCTTATGTCGTTTCCCAGCGCGAGTGGCATGGTTGACAGAGGTGCTATCGATCGATGCTGCAAGTCTATCTGCTGACTGTCCAGAATTGGATGAATGGATGTCGACATTGGCGCCTGAGCAGCTATCTATCATGTTTGCGCAGGAGTATTTGGACAATCCGCTCTCTGCGTTTGCTCATACGCTGTTACGCATTGACTCAAAAGCGAGTATCGCCGATCCAAACCAAATTGATAAGGCTTATGCGCTGAACTATACGGTAGACGGTGATCCAAACGACAGTTTCCCGATATATGCTACTAAGTCAATGATTGGTAGCTACAACAGCGCTATCGAAATCGACCCATATCCAGAAATGCTAGCGAAATACCTGCAAGATGATGAACGTGATACGTGGACATATCAGTTGAGTCTGACGCCAGCGGAAGTTCAGCAGATTATGCGCCACGTTTGGGAAACCAAAGCGTTAAAGATGCCGTATTACTTTACCACGGACAATTGTGCTTCTGAGATTCTACGTCTTATTGATGTGGTCCGTCCGCAGCAAAACCTACTGAGTCAATTGTCTTATGCAGTCGTGCCTTCTGATGTGATTCAACTATTAAATGATGAGCAGTTGTTGGCAAGTACGATTTATACACCTGCTGATAATACCTTACGTCAATCTCAGCTCAATGAGAAAAAACAACAGCGCGCGCAGTTGGGCTATCACAATAGTGCCAAACAAACCGTGAATGAGATCAAGTCTGCGCAGCTCAACCCTGTATCGAGCATGTCAGCTGATGGGCAAACACTGCTCAAGCGTCAAATCGACGTATCGGATAATAATCCAATAGACAGGCATCCGCTACAATTGGGCACGATAGGTATAGGGCAGCGTGGTGACGATGACTATATAGATATTGGGTTTCGAGCGGGGTTTCATGATACGCTTGACCACGCCTCAGGGTATCCACAGTTTTTTAATTTAGAAGGGCTGGCTGCGACATTACGACTGTATGACACAGATAACAGTAAGCCCAACCAGCCAGATAGTGTGACCTTGCAAAACGTCACTTTGATTCGTGGCCGCTCTTTTAACCCTGTCAATGCTGCCAAAAAAGGCAATACTTGGGGTGCCAGTATCGAGGTGACGCGAGTAAACGATGGATTGCAAGAGGCAGGTACGGATCATTTGGTCGGCAGCGTGGGTTACGAAAAAGGCTGGTCATGGGCATTTGGTACACCAGCCTCAGGTACTGGTGAGATGCCGCCGCAACTGTGCTATACGTTTTTGGCAGGTACAGGGCAAGTAGGACGAGGTATCAATAAAGGCTTTCGTCTAGGCGCAGGTATCAATGCAGGCTGCCGTTATCAGATTAACAATCAGTTACGCGCGCAAGCTGAATTGCAATTGCCATATTGGTATCATGGCAACAGCGATGAAACCAACGTCCGTGGTCATTATTGGCAACCAATCTCAAACCTAGGGCTGCAATACGACATTGATAAAAAACAAGCATTACGTATTAATGCCAATTACGAATGGCAAGATCGTATCGATGCCAATGATGATATACAGCTATCGTACAGACGGTATTTTTAGGCACTGATTTAGACATTGGTTTAGGCATTAATTTGAACAAAATGGCTTCTAAGCGCTGTAATGGTTGTATAAAGAAAGTTGTATAAAGGAAAACAGGCTTTATGAGTACGCAAAATTTACTAATTATTGGACAAGGTGATATCGGCCTACCAGTGACCAACAAACTTGCCCAAGATGGCTATTGTGTGACTGGGCTGGCTCGTAGTGAGCGCGAATACTATGATTTGGTAGATAGTGCAGGTTTTTTGCAGACTAATGCGTTGACTTTGACGGCTGAGCAGCTACAAGCATTTACTCATATTGCGATTATCGTCACCCCTGACGAGTATTCAACCAGCGGTTATCACGACAGTTATCTAGCGATTAGTCAGCATTTAGCAACGCTTGCTCCACAGCTTATTAAACTTGAACGTGTGGTATTTATTTCTTCTACTGGTGTCTATGGTCAGGATAATGGCGAATGGATTGATGAGCATACTGCACCTGTTACGCCTGCGCGTGAAGCCTCGAAATTCATATTGCAAGCAGAACAAGCGCTGCAACAAGGCTTTGGTGATAAAGCCATTATTATTCGCCCCAGTGGTATCTACGGTCGCGAGCGCTTAATGCGACTACGCAAGGCTCGTGAGTCAAATAAAGATCCAGTGCCAGCTGAGCATTGGAGCAATCGCATTATGGATCGCGACTTGGTCAATATCATCGCCAAAGTGTTGACGATAGAGACACCAAAGTCTGTCTATTTAGCGACGGACTATCGACCTGTTACTACGTTTGAGCTAGAGGTTTGGCTTAGTGAGCAGGTTGGCGAGACACCTCCTACTATTGATAATACAAAAACTTCAGTGACAGGAAAGCGCTTGCATAGCAACATTCCGTTAGCTTGGCTTGATTATGCTGATTGGCAGACAGGTTACCGAGATATTTTAAATCATCAAGAGTAAGCCTTTAGAGTTAAGCCTTAAAGAGTAAAATAGCCCTTGGTATAATCGTTCTTATTTATTTTCTAATCTATGGAGATTTCATGTCCCAGCCTTCTACTTCTGATGACCGTTTGTCTCATGCTAATCTGGCAACAGAGGGCGGGCAGCTGGCAGAAGGTCACGTCCAAAAAAAGGCTGGTCAATCGTCTATATTAGCTGATTCACAGCAACCTGCGATCGTACATCCTAACTTTGATCCCAAACAATCTCCTCTTGATCCTGCCAGACCATTAAGTGATATACCTGAGCCTGCTCGTCGCCTAAATGGTCAATTGCGCAGGCTTTATGGCAATTCGACTCGGTTCTATCAGCCCAATGCAGACAGCTTATCGAAGTGGTCGCTGATTGCTTCAGAAGCACTGGCTGAGCATTTATCATTGCTGAATGCGGCACAGCTTATCGAATTGCCGGACAGCTTTTATCAGAATCATAGTGAGCAGCCGTTAATATCGACATTATCAGATATGACATTATTAGATATGTCGGATATTCAACAGGCGATTCGCGCTTATCCAAAACTGAACCGTTATGGGTTTTTGCCTATTGATAACTCTACAGTGGTTGAGTCAAACAACGATTCAGATAATGACTCAAATAATGACAGCAGGGCTCAAAATTCTGCATTATCTATGCGCGCATTGACCAAACGCTATAATCCTGATGAGCTACTCAACAGTCTGTATGCCGACGATTGGCAAGTGATACTACAACCGCAGCAGTTTGAGACAGGTGAGGGCAGTTTGGCCACGGATATCATGACATGTAGCGTGGCCGTCCATGCGCTAAAGCAATGTAGTACCCGTAAGAGTATCAATCATAGTTATAGCGCCGCAGAAATATGTCAGCATGTGCGTAGCTATTTGCTCAGTCAGATCGTTTGTGAGCCGTCGCAGCGCCACGCTTATCGTCAGATTCGACTATTTGCTGGTCATATTATTGTTGCCGCTTATCATTTGGGCTGGGAGATACAAGTCCGAGCAGATGGACAAAGCTATTTTAATATCTCATCGCGTAGTGGTTTGCTGACTCGCTATGCCAATATGCAGGATTATGAGATCAATGGTTGGTCAAGCTGATCAATAATGCGTACAATAATGCAAATTTTTTGTCCCCTCTTTTTGCTGATAGGAATGTCATAATGTCTCATGTAACACGCCCTCAAGACCCTACGTTTTCATCTCATCAATTTATTCAACTGGCTCTAGACAACCAAGTGCTTAAGTTTGGTGAGTTTGTCCTAAAGTCTGGTCGTATCAGTCCATACTTTTTTAATGCAGGCTTGCTTGCGACTGGTGAGATGTTGTCGTTACTAGCACGTGGTTATGCAGATGCCTTGGTTGAACAAATGAGTGCAGCAAATGATGGTGCTGATGCGCAAGAGCTGGTCATCTTTGGTGCGGCTTATAAAGGTATTCCTTTTGTCGCAGCGACAGCGCAAGCGTTATGGCTACATCATGGCATTAATGCCAAATGGGGCTATAACCGTAAAGAAGCCAAAACTCACGGCGAAGGCGGCAATTTGGTCGGTGCTGACGTAAGTGGCAAGGCCGTTTGGGTGCTTGATGACGTCATCACAGCGGGTACAGCCATGCGCGAAGTGGTCGAGATTTTAGAGCAAGCAGGCGCAAGCGTTGCTGGTATTATCGTTGCACTCGATCGTAAAGAAAAAGGTCAAGCCGAGCACTCTGCTATCCAAGAGCTTGCCGCGACACTAAAAGTGCCTGTACGTGCATTGGTCGATATCGATGATTTGATCAGTTATTTAGCTGATGACCATGGTGCACAAAACGGCCAGCATAAAGACGCGACCCAGTTAGCCAAAATGCAACACTACCGTGAGCAGTACGGCGTATAGTTGGGCACTGATGTTGTTTAATCAGTTTGTTTCATATCAACAATATAACGTAAGTGAGTCTTATCATGAGCCAACAAAAACAAGAAAAGTCGCTAAAAATACTCGTTATTATGGATCCGATCGAGCGGGTTAATTATAAAAAAGACACCAGTCTCGCTATGATGTGGGCCGCTCAAGACCGTGGCCATCAGCTCGGTTATTGTCAGATTCATGACCTGTGGTTGGACCGTGGTCAGTTGATGGTTGATACGCAGCCACTGACAGTAAAGCGTGATCCTGCAGATTTCTATACATTGGGTGATAAAAGCACAGGGCCAGTCGCCGACTATGACGTGATTTTGATGCGCAAAGATCCACCGTTTGATATGCGCTTTATTTATGCCACTTATATGCTTGACCATGCTAAAGCAGCAGGCGTACTCGTGGTCAATGACCCACAGGCGATTCGCGACTGTAATGAGAAGCTATTTGCGACGTGGTTTAGCGATTATATGAGCCCAACGATTGTGACTAGCAAACAAGCACACATTCGTAAGTTCATCGCTGAACAGCAGGATGTCATCGTCAAGCCATTAGATGGTATGGGCGGCACTGGCATCTTCCGTTTGACTGCTGATAGTCCAAATATTGGAGTGACGTTAGAGATACTAACTGAGCTTGAGACTTTGCCCATCATGGCGCAGCGTTATTTGCCAGAAATCAAAGAAGGCGACAAACGCGTATTGATCGTTGATGGAGTCGTGGTAGATTATAGTTTGGCTCGTATTCCAACCAAAGGCGAGACCCGTGGTAATTTAGCAGCTGGTGGTAACGGTGTTGCCATGCCATTGACGGATATCGAACGTCAAGTAGCAGAAGTTGTGGCACCAATCGTCAAAGAAAAAGGTCTAATGTTCGTTGGTCTAGACTTGATCGGTGGACGTATCACTGAGATTAACGTCACTAGCCCAACATGCGTACGTGAGATTGATGACCAATGCGGTACAGATATCGCAACCGACTTTATCATGGCGATTGAAAATAAATTTACTGCGTAGCTTTCGCTATGTTCAGGAAAGTTTTGAGTTAAGGAGTATTCTGACTACGTAAAACCCGTATTTTGAGGTATTGTTAGTCATTAATTTTCCTTACCGTTATTAGCATTACACGACGCCAAGCTGTGACCGATCATGGCTTGGATTTTTGTTATTTTTGCTGCATAAAGTACTGTATATAACACAATGATTTCCTCTATACTATGCGGGCTTTGGCTAGGTCGTTATTTTTCATAATTGCTACCGCAGTAGTGAGATAAACCCTTCATATAAATAAAGTAAAGATAGGCAGGCGTTCATGAAAACACCGCATATATTGATGATGGCAGCTGGTACGGGCGGGCATGTTTTTCCAGCGCTTGCAGTGAGCGACGAGCTGACCCAGCGCGGTGCGGTGATTCATTGGTTGGGAACGCCAAACGGTATGGAAAATGGTTTGGTTGAGCCGACAGGTTATCCCTTTCATGCTATTAATATGCAAGGGCTTCGTGGCAAAGGTGTTGGTCGATTATTGAAGCTACCAATGACTCTGCTAGCTGCGACGATGGCAGCCGTAAAAGTGATTCGCAGTAATCAGATTGACGTGGTCGTTGGGTTCGGTGGTTATGTCACTGCACCTGGCGGTATCGCTGCGCGTATGACTAATACGCCTTTGATTATCCATGAGCAAAATGCCATCGCTGGCATGAGTAACCGCTACCTATCTAAACTGTCGACCAAAACCTTACAAGCGTTTGAAAATACCTTTGCCGATAGTCAGCAAGATGCCAAGCTTGAGACAGTGGGCAATCCTGTACGTAATGCCATTACTGGTGTCGCAGAGCCAACCATACGCTACGATGTAAATGACAGTTCACCACTTAAACTGTTGGTAGTCGGCGGTTCACTTGGCGCTCAGGTATTAAATGATACAGTACCAAAAGCATTAGCATTACTAGATCAACCATTTGAAGTCCTACACCAGTGTGGACGCAACAATGAAGCAGCCACGCAAGCAGCTTATAGCGCACAAAACCTAAACAACCATCAGTTTACTGTACAGCCCTTTATCAATGATATGGCTGCAGCTTATAACTGGGCAGACATCATTGTTTGCCGCGCAGGTGCATTGACCGTGACCGAGATTCAAAACGTCGGCATCGCCGCTATTTTTGTACCGCTACCGCATGCAGTGGATGACCATCAGACGGCTAATGCGCGCACGCTGACCTCACATGATGCTGCAATTCTACTGCCACAGTCAGAGCTAACTGCCAAAAGTCTAAGTGACGAGCTTGGCGTACTCAATCGAGAGAAGTGCTTGGCAATGGGAGAAAAAGGCCATGCATTGGCCAACCGTAGTGCGAGTAAGCAAGTTGCCGACATCATTTGGCAAGCGCTATAGTCTGTCATCTATACCCTTTATTTGAATTTACTAAATTTTATTGACCTTTAATAAAGAGAGATCCTTATGCCTACCTCTGCGAAAGCTCTACCTAAGCGTTTGATTGAAATACCAGAAATGCGCCGTATCCAGCATTTGCATTTCATCGGTATTGGTGGCTCAGGCATGTGTGGTATCGCTGAGGTGATGAACAATCAAGGCTATCAGGTCAGTGGTTCTGACATCGCAGAAAGCTTGGTGACTAAGCGTCTACAGCAGATTGGCATCGAGATATCGATAGGCCATGACTCCAAAAATATTGCCAATGCCGATGTTATCGTTGTCTCATCAGCGATTGATCGTAGCAACCCTGAGGTAAAAGCAGCGCTTGAAGCTCGCCTGCCAGTAGTACGCCGCGCTGACATGCTTGGTGAGCTAATGCGCTATCGTCATGGTATCGCAGTTGCTGGCGCGCATGGTAAAACGACAACGACGAGTTTGCTAACCACAATGATGGCAGAAGGACAGCTAGATCCTACCTATGTCATCGGCGGTAAGTTAAATGCGTCAGGCAAAAATGCGGCATTGGGTAGCAGCCGTTTCTTGGTAGCAGAGGCTGATGAGTCTGATGCATCGTTCTTGTCATTGCATCCGATGGCCGCGATTGTGACCAACATCGACCAAGACCATATGGAAACTTATGAGAACAGCTTTGATAAATTAAAAGCCGCTTATATCCAGTTTCTACAAAACATGCCGTTTTACGGTTTGGCAGTGGTCTGCGGTGATGACCCTGAACTGTATGCAATGATCGATGATATCGGTCGTCCAGTATTGACCTTTGGTCTTGAGCCGTTCAATGATGTACAAGCTGTAGACTTGGTAATGGAAGGAACTAAAACTCACTTTACCGTATTGCGCCGTGACCGTGAGCCATTACGCCTAACGTTAAACATTCCTGGTACACATAATGTCTATAACGCTCTTGCTGCTATTACGATGGCGACCGATGAAGGCGTTGATGATGCAGCGATTGAGCGTGCCTTGCAGAAATTTGAAGGCGTGGGTCGTCGTTTTGAGCAGCACGCTTCTGTCGATATCGATGATGGTAATGTCTTATTGATTGATGATTATGGTCATCATCCAAAAGAAGTCGATGCGACCATCAAAGCCGCTCGTCAAAGCTTCCCTGATCGTCGTTTAGTGATGCTATTTCAGCCGCATCGTTACAGCCGTACCCGTGATTGCTACGATGATTTTGTAGAAGTGCTATCGAGTGTTGATGAGCTATTATTATTAGATGTTTATTCAGCAGGGGAGAGTCCGATTACGGGCGCTGATACCAAGTCACTAGCGCGCAGTATCCGTTTGCGCGGTGAAGTTGAACCGACTATTATTGATAAAGACAATCTAGCCCCTGTTATGCAGCGTTTATTAAAAGCCAACGACATGCTGATTACCCAAGGCGCTGGTAATGTCGGGCAGATTGCTATCGATTTGGCTGCCAATAACCTTTATATTAAGTAAGCTAAAATTTAGGGACGATCCTCATGACAACTGATAATAAAGATAATAATAGCATTCAAAATACAGCTACCAATGATACATCTGTAGACACGACGACTCATGTAAAAGATGCCAGTCAGTTTGGCAAAGTAGCCGTTATTTATGGCGGCAGTAGCAATGAGCGTAGCGTGTCTTTGGATAGTGGTGCGGCAGTATTGCAAGCGCTTCAAAACCAAGGCGTTGATGCCACTCACTTTGATCCAAAGCATCAAGACATTACTGAGCTACGCAAATTCGACCGCGTGTTTAATGTGTTACATGGTCGTGGCGGCGAAGATGGTTTGCTGCAAGGCGTATTACAGTGGTTTGATATACCGCAAACTGGTTCAGGGATTCTAGCTTCTGCACTAGGTATGGACAAAGTACGTACCAAGCAATTGTGGCAAGGCTGCGGCTTATCAACTGCACCATTTTCATTATTGACGGCTGATACTGACTGGCAGCAAGTGGTTAACATGCTAGGTTTGCCACTTATTATTAAACCAGTTCATGAAGGTTCAAGTATTGGCATGACCAAGGTCAACCACCTTGACGAACTGCCTGCTGCTTATGCAACTGCAGTGGAATGTGGTGATGCGGTGATGGCTGAGCGCTGGATTACAGGTCGCGAATTTACGATTGTGATTATCGATGACGAAGCCTATCCAGTTATTCGCCTTGAGCCTGCTGACATTACTAACTTCTATGATTTTGAAGCCAAGTACAATCGTAACGATACCAGTTATTACATCCCCTGTGGATTGAGCGCTGCTGACGAAAAGCACTTGCAAGATTTAAGCCTTGCGGCATTTCGTGCAGTAGATGCAAAAGGCTGGGGACGTATCGATGCCATGCAAGACGAAGCAGGCAATTTTTGGTTGCTTGAAATCAATACCGTACCAGGTATGACCAGTCACAGTTTGGTTCCGATGGCAGCTAAAGCTCGTGGATTAGATTTTGATGCACTATGCTGGCATATTTTGGCACAAACGCTATAACTGTCAAATCAATTAAATTGAGCAGATAGTGATGACTCTTTGTGTCACTAGAGCTGCTATACCACAGCTTCGTGTAAACTTGTGTAAATTCGCTGCTACTAGTTGGTGTTTGGCTATTGTTTAACCATAAAATACGTTAATATTGTAAGAATAGGTCTATTTTGGTGATATTTATGTTGTTTTGTGAATACAACTGATAACTTATTCATAATTTAAGAAAAATGTTACGTTTAAATCAACGTAATCGCTGTATATAAGCTATATTTTTAATAAAATTTGATAACATATCAACTTAATAAGCTTCTGCCAAAAATACGCAGATTTATATCAATAAATAGCATGATCAGTTTTATGCAAATATAGGGACAAAGGTCGTTATGGCTCAAACTGTCAACGAGGTAACTGACTTGATGAGTGATAAAGCCGGTTGCCCAAAATCTAAGATCCAAATACCGGCAACGGTAAAGTATCTATTTATGGTACTGGTCTTAGGTCTGCTAGTGCTAATATTAATGATGGGCGGCAAAGCGCTGCGTGATGCACCGCCAGCAAATATTTATGTCAGTAATCAAGGTTTGTCTGCTGCTCAATATCGCTCATTACAAGACGTGATGGAGCAACAGCAAGTAAGTAGCTTTTTTACTTCTGATTTGCAAACATTACGCGACATTACGATGGGCTTAGCTTGGGTAGACCAAGTGAGTATCTCTCGTGATTGGCAACGCGGCATCGTCATCAATGCATTACCCAAGCAAGCAGTTGCTAATTTTGGTACAGAACGTTTGGTCGATGCAAAAGGCGCTGTATTTGTTCCTGCTGATAGTAGGGATTTAACACAAGAACGTTTTGCGACCTTACAGGGTGAGATGTCTCAAGCGCCAGTTATTATGCAACAAATGCAGCAGGTCAATGATTGGTATGCACCGCTTGGTATGCAGGTCGAAGATATCATTCTGTCACCGAGAATGACTTGGCTAATCCGCTTTGACAATGGATTACGTGTGATTGTAGACAATGAAAATACGGCGCAAAAACTACTGAATTTAAGCCAGCTGCTTGGCAATCAGTTAAGTACGCGTCGAAATGAAATACAGTCTGTAGATTTACGATATAAAAATGGCTTTACCATCGCTTGGAACGTGACACAGAGTGCTGAATCAGAATAGCCTAAGTAAGCACTACATCTATAGATAACCGATGTGGTCTAATACGGTTTATTTAGTTTGAAGAAAATATATACAACATCATAGCGTATTAGTAACGCTTTTTTTAATGATTTAATAGAAGAGCATCACTTGCTCTTCTATTTAGCGATAATTTGTCTGGTACCATGAAAAATAATGAAAATCTGGTTGTTGTCCATCTAAGTGCCACGGCAGTATATGTCGTCATAGGCAATGTTGTCTCTGCAAAAGACATTCGTATTTTGGGCGTAGGACAAGTTAAAAACAGCGATTTTTATCAAGGTCAAATAAAGCATCGTGAACGTCTGCAAGGTGCTATCAAACAAGCTATCCAAGAAGCAGAAGACACCGCTAACTGCCGTGTACATAGTGTTTGGTTAACGCTTGCGACCCCTGAGCTATCTAGCAAAAACAGTGCTGGAGAGGTCAAAGTAGAAGATGAAGTTGTACGTGCCAAAGACATGGTACAAGCATTGGCCAATGCAAAGTCGCGTGATTTATCATCTGACTATTATTTGATGCATTGCTGTCAGCAAGGTATTTATGTCGATGAGCAAGACTTTATGGTGGATGATGTCATCGAAATGATGGCACACAATATCACCGTGATGCACCACATGATGATGATGCCTGTTGCCAGCCGTCAGAATATCCAAAAGCTGTTACAAAGTTGTGACGTTGGCATTGATCATATTGTTTTCGATGCAGTGACCAGTGCTGAGTATAGTTTGATGACTGAGGAACGCCAGCAAGGGGTTTGCTTGGTCGATATCGGCGCTAGTACGACCAGCATCTGTGTGTATAAAGAAAATAAGCTGATTTTTACACATTGTATAGCAACAGGCAGTCATGAGGTGACGATGGATATTTCAGCTGATTTTGGTATCTCTATGATTGAAGCTGAAAAACTGAAGAAGTCTCATGGTACAGCTGATGTTAATAGTGTCGACCCAAGCGCCTTCTTTTTATTCAAGCCTCAAGGATCGGGCGACGAAATCAATATTGGCATCTATAACTTGGCACGAATCATTGAGGCTCGTTACGTTCAGATATTCACTGAAGTAGCGCGTCAATTACACGAAGCAGGTTTGATAGGCTATATCGATAAAGGGATTGTGTTGACTGGCGGCGGTAGTACGATTAAAGGTATGATACCCTTTGCCAAGAAGCTACTAAAAATGCCTGTTGTACTGACCAATACTCATCCTGCTATCAGTGCTTATAATCATTTTGATAATGATGAATCATTTAAGCTACTAAATAGTCAAGTGAATGACCGTGCTTATCAGACGGCTTTTGGCACATTGCTATATAGTCAAAGTGAGCAATTCCGCCGTAGCGAAAAAAGCGAACCTGAAGCGATTCAAAACAATCGAGTATCAGGCGTATTTCGAAGTGCGGGTCAACGGTTTGCAAATGTTTTAAAGAAAATATTATAGATCTGTTTAACCTCATATCTAGAGCATCTATACATTATGGAATGTCTCTAAGTTGGTTAAACAAAAAAATAAAGTAACATTGCGAATAAATTCGTTTTAAAAATAAAGTATTAAGTAATAATGACATATTATTGTCTATACTGATCGATTTTAGCCATACCCTGTTTTATTTAAATACATTTATATATAGTATGTCGATAGCGCGCCACATGAGTGCGTTACTATGTATCGACTTACACGCTATCTGCAACTGGAGAATCTTTTTTATGTCAAAATACACCATGCCAGATGATAATCAGCTTCAAAATAATGGCCAAGCAAGCTTCACTGTATTCGGTGTTGGTGGCGGCGGCGGTAATGCAGTTGAACATATGGTACAGCAAGGCATCAGAGGTGTAACGTTCGTTTGTGCCAATACAGATAAACAAGCGCTAGATCGTCTCACTGCACCGCATAAACTGCAACTGGGTGCAAAAACGAACCGTGGTCTAGGGGCAGGCGCAAATCCAGAAGTGGGTCGTGAAGCAGCAGAGAGTGAAGAAGAAGCGATTCGCGCATTGCTTGAGCACTCAGATATGGTATTTATCACTGCTGGTATGGGTGGCGGTACTGGTACAGGCGCAGCGCCAGTTGTTGCTCGTATTGCTAAAGAAATGGAAGTGCTGACAGTTGCGGTTGTGACTACGCCATTCAAATTCGAAGGTGGTAAGCGTATCAAAGCTGCTAAAGCAGGTATTGAGCAGCTTACCAACTTTGTCGACTCAATTATCACGATTCCGAATGATAAGTTGATGAGTGTATACGGCAACATCTCTATGCAAGATGCTTTCAAAAAAGCAGATGATGTATTGCTGCATGCTGTTCAAGGTATTGCGGAAACCATCGCTAGCGAAGGTATGATCAATATTGACTTTAACGATATCCGTACGGCAATGACTGCGAAAGGTCATGCGATGATGGGTATTGGCCGTGCCAGCGGTGATGATCGTGCGCGTCAAGCGACTGAAAAAGCCATCAGATCACCACTACTTGATGATTTGCGTTTAGAAAATGCAAAAGGTCTACTGGTTAACGTTATTTCCTCAGAGTCATTGTCACTAGATGAAATGAGCAAAATCAGTGCAATAGTCGAAGAAATTACTGATATTGACGACGCTCATATTTTCTACGGTTCTGTGATTGATGAAAAAATGGGTGACGACTTACATGTAACTGTCATCGCAACTGGCTTAACGTTAGATGAAAACGCAGGTCAAGAGCCAGAAGTAGTAGAGCAGCCAGTACCTTCTGTTAATAGCACGCAACCTGTTGATCCTAATGTGCATACTAGCGCTTTAAATAGTCAGAAGCAGTCACAAGCTCAGCAGTATCAGGATAGCGTTGCACGTCCTAGCGCAAGTTCACCTCAAGAGCAGCCTAAGACTAAAACAAACAGTATCCAAGACTATTTAAAGCGTCAACAGAATAAATAGTACTTCTAATTTACTGTGAGTAAGAAAAAGCCAGCGTTTTAACGCTGGCTTTTTTGTGTTTAAAGAAAGTGAATTGTTTTCTATAAGAAAAATTATGAGAGTTTTCTATGTAATCTATATGTATATGATTGTCGAAACGTATGTGAGTCTCACTTTTTTATAGCATTAGATAGACCATATAAAGTAAAAATCAGCAATAGGAAGTTGACGATAAGTGTTATCAATCAAGGAGATAAGAAAATTAGCGCTTTTTATATATAGCGAATAAGGGGCCGGTAATGGTACACTATGTCAATTGTAACAAAATATGTGAGAAGACAACCATGAACCAAAGAACCATAAAAACAGCAATAGCCGTTACGGGTACTGGTCTACATAGTGGTCAGCCTGTTGACTTGGAGTTTCATCCACAGCCGATTGACACTGGTATTGTTTTCGAGCGCTCTGATATAGAAGGTAGTCAACCAATTCCAGCGAGTGCGTTTTTAGTACAAGACACGATGATGTCATCGAACTTAGTATTTGGCGGTACACGAGTGGGCACGGTTGAGCATCTGCTTAGTGCCATTGCTGGTCTAGGAGTAGACAATCTGTTAGTTCGTGTCTCTGCTTCAGAGATACCAATTATGGATGGTAGCGCTGCGCCTTTTGTCGCGCTCTTACTAGATGCAGGATTTTGTGAGCAAGAAGCGGCCAAGAAATTTATTAAAATTATACGTCCAGTACGAGTAAAACTAGAAGATAAATGGGCAGAGCTACGTCCTTATGAAGGGTATGAATTAAATTTCGAAATTGATTTTGATCATCCTGCGTTTGATAAGAACTTTCAGCATGCACAGTTGCATTTCTCTACACAGAATTTCATCGAACAATTAAGCACTGCGCGTACTTTTGGATTTTTACGTGATATAGAGGCGCTACGTCAAAATAACTTAGCACTTGGCGGCAGTATGGAAAACGCCATCGTTATCGATGATGCCAACATACTTAATGCCGAAGGCTTACGTTTTAACGATGAGTTTGTCCGTCATAAAATTTTAGATGCTTTGGGAGATTTGCATCTGATTGGCTACCCAATTTTAGGTCGTTTTAATGCCTATAAGTCTGGTCATGCTCTAAATAATTTATTGGTACGTGAAATACTGTCTGACGAAGATAACTTTGAAATTGTAACTTTTGATGACAATGTAACCTGTCCTATCGAGTATTTACCGCTTAACGATTTGGTTATTGAAGGATAAATACAGGAATATACAGGAAGTATCGAAACATTTACGCAATATTACATAGAAGGCTCACAATTACATTTATATAATATTCTATATTTTGAATATATTGTCTATATAAATATACGAATTTTCCGTTAAGGCACATAATACAAAAGCTGTAGATGGTCTTTAAGTCCTTCGTTAGCTATATCCATAATCTGGATGTAACTAATGAAGGATTTTTTTTGCCTGATACATTACAAAAATCCATCTTTATCAATGCCATCACCTGCGCTTATTTACATAACTTTACATTTAATGGTCGGTATTTTTAATGATTAATCAAACGCAAAAGAGCTTTTTTGAGATTCTCATCAGTGGTGACATGCTCTGCGGCCTGTGATATAGTCCGTTTTGTGTTCTGGCTAAGCGCCTGATTTTCATTGGCTTTACGAGAATTTGGCAAGTGCAGTGATGATGTTGATGATTGTTTAGATGAATAATTATCGATAGAGCTTTTAGCCACAACGACGCGAATTTGCTTGAGTTGTTTAAATGTAATTGACTGCTCTATTAGTATTTGCAAATACGAGCTATGTAAATAGCGAATATGATTTGCTGCTGTCATTGAGCTAACACTTAATATCAACTGCTCAGGTGTTAAGCCTACAACCCAACAGGTATTGAGTATTTCTTCAGGTAGACAGTCTACCAATAGCTCTTTTATCTCGTTGGTCGCTTCTATATATAGTCTCATGTTATTAGCAAGGGTTTGAGGTAGCGCGCTACCGGCAAATGCTTGATGATCTATAAGCTGGGCAAGCCGATTAGGTTGTTTCTTTGACATCGTAAGTACTCATCTAATAGGTGACAAACTCGATACTCATAACAGACATGCTAAAAGCAATATATAGCAGATGGCTTATAAGATAGTTGACTAGGTGGGAGGTACTACTGGCACTAGTCGCTATTTGAAAAGAATGAACCGTTGTAATAGGGATTTTATCACGTCTATTTGATGATTATATCCTCTAAATTAATTGATGCTTCGTTATGGATGACGAGCAGACTTGTATTAACAATAGGTAGTAAATTTATGAAACAAGCTTTATTAATTTTGTCAGTATTGGGAATGGGTATCGCACAGACGAGTGGTGCTGCCGAAACAACCTTTCAACCAAATAATACCTTGAGTCATACCATCACAAATATTTCTACTTCTGCGAACTATGGTTCTAGTCGCAACATCTATAGCACTAGCAGTGGTGCCCATGTATATAGCAACGATGAGATCAGTCAAGCAATTGACAACCTAAGCGCTCATGCTAAGCAAAAAGAATACCAACTAGCTTCACTGACCAGTCGTTTGTCTTACGAACAGCGTCAGCAGCAAGCAAGCCGTGTACCTGACCGCAACTCTGCTCCTGCTATTGCAGCAGCAAATGCCTCTCGCGTTGCACTATCTAGAAGCTCTGGCTACTGTGCTCGCTATGTACGTAAAGCATTACAATCTGCAGGTTACGAATTTACGCCTAACCCTTCAGCCTATCAGTACGCTTCTCGTGGCACGCTAGCCCAAGCCGGCTTTACCAAGATCAGTAACGACATGGCACCACAAGTTGGTGATGTCGTTGTCTATAACCGCACGTCAAGCCGTCCACATGGCCATATCCAGATTTTTGATGGCAATGACTGGGTATCTGATTTCCGTCAAAATAGCATTAGCCCTTATAGCGGTACATACAGCTATACGACATGGCGTGATTCGCAGTATGTTGATGATGCATCAGATCGTGGTATCTACCTTGCGATGGCTGACAAATAAACATCGGTTAAATGAAGTAAGTATCACTTAAATAAGACTAAAGTTTTCTCCAAACTCAGTAATGCTCTTTATGACATTACTGGGTTTTTTTTGTGCTTTAAATAATTATATCTAAGAATAGCTGTATTTAAATGAGTTCAGCTCATATAAACAAATCAAAGCTCAAATTTTGGCCAATAGTCACGATTGTGAAAATCAGGCGGGGAGGCGTGCTGAGAGGCAAAATATAAAGCGGTCTTACCGAGCTGTAAAATAACACAAGGATGTATCTGCTCAATAATCGTATTTGCAATGGCATATTTTTGATTAGGAAGTTCGACCAGAGGAACGTTAAAGCCTCGCTCGTAGCGATGAATGGAATACGCTGCTGGTGATTTGTCAAACAACGATTTCTGCATTACGTCCTGTGTATTTATATTATCCGTCCACTCAATAGAGTCACGTGTGTGTCCATCAGCCTTATATAAAGGTGTTGGTGGTAATGTGGCAGGATGACGATAGCTTTTAAACTCATAGAGTGCGTAGCGGCCATCAGGACTCGCATTAATCTCTATATAAGCGGTTGCTTGCTGAAATAGTATCTGGTGCGGTTCTGGATGGTGAATTGCTACAATATCTTCGTTATCAAGCCTACAGCCATTAATCTCACTGCCAGCAATAAAACATTCAAGGCACGTTTCTTCCCATAGGTAATCAGTGAAATTTACTTGAGTTTGTTGCCATGTTGGCCAATTGAGTTGATTGGTTAGAATTTGACTAGGCAGAGTTACTTGATAGGTCAGCACCAGTTGTAAAGCTGGTTGCTGGATGATCTCTGCACTTACTTCGATAGAGATATTCTCAAGATCTTCTATAGACACGCCTAATTGCTGAGCGTCTTTCGCTATCGTCTCTGTGGCTATACAGAGGTTAAAAGATTGGTTCATTATGAGTACATCTCGACGGTAATAATAAAGAGGTGATAGTGACAAGAGAAATCATACTAATTCAGGGCACTAATAATATATGATAAGTATAACCGAGACTATCGGAAAACATAAAAGCCGCGAGCAAGATGCGTCGCGGCCATTGTATTTCATTATTGTTTGGCTATGATATAAGTGAACATAAAACCCAATCACTTAATGCTAGTCGGTCATGACATATTACTGTGCGTGACGTGCTAGGTTAGACAGTTTTGGGTTGGCATTTGGGTTTTTGCGTAGTAATAATGCCATACGACCAATAGAGTGAACCAAAGACGCATTAGCCGCTTTAGCAAGTTCAGCGCCAATGATGTCACGCTCTTCTTTCGTGCCAGCAGGCAATTTCACTTTGATAAGCTCATGATCTGTTAGCGCGCGATCGATTTCTTCAGTAATGGTTGGGGTAATACCCTTGTTGCCGATCATAACGATAGGCTTTAGCTCGTGACCGATGCCTTTTAGACGTTTGATGGTAGCGTTATCGAGTTGCATAGAATTCCTAAGTGTTGGTAAAAATAAAAATGGTACTGTTAAAAACAGTTATTGATCATTATAGATAATCTGTGACCATCTTGCATGAGATCAGCAGGATTTTGCACGATTTTACGTGACGAAAATGTTAAACTGAATGTTTGGTACATTATAAACGCTACTGCCTTATAAAACAGTTATTTAACCAATAGAATTTGGTCAGTTTGCAACCAACCATGAATAAAAAATCTGATCAACACTGTATTTAGAATAATCCGCAACGGATTAATATCAGTTTGTAAGTGATAGAGCAATTAGAGCAGCTAGATTTAGTAAAGCAATAGGAGCAGGTATTTTGGCCACGCGTATCGAAAACAAAAAACTATCAAAGAGCAGCAGTGCTTGGATGAAAGAGCATATTGACGATCATTATGTACAAAAAGCTCAAAAAGATGGCTACCGTGCCCGTGCCGCTTATAAATTATTAGAGATTAATGAAAAAACCAACCTGATCAAAAAAGGCATGACGGTCGTAGATTTGGGCAGTGCGCCTGGTAGCTGGTCACAAGTCGCTGGTCGATTGGTAGGTGACGATGGTATCTTGATTGCCTCTGATATTTTGGCGATGGATACCTTGCCTGATGTGACCTTTATTCAGGGCGATTTTCGTGAAGCTGAAGTGTTTGACGCTATTATGGCAGAAGTGGGTGATAGGCAAGTCGACGTGGTATTGTCTGACATGGCACCCAATACCGCTGGGAACAGTGCTATCGATCAGCCACGTATGATGTACTTATGTGAGCTGGCAGTAGACTTCGCGCTTGCAACCTTACCAAAAGGTGGCGCACTTATTATGAAAGTGTTTCAAGGTGAGGGTACACAAGAATTACGCAAGCAGATGCAGCAGGATTTTAGTAAGATTCGTAGTATAAAGCCAGGTGCGTCACGACCACGCTCAAAAGAGATGTTTTGGGTGGCGATTAAATAGTTTTAACATCAATGAGTTGCTACTATTGTAAGCGAGAGGGTAAACCACCATAAAGTGTTATTATCGCGATATAAAAGCTGCGTCAATTGTTAAATGAATAATCGTGAAACCTGCTTGAATTATGCGGGTTAGCACCACATATCATGGTATATTACCTTTGTTTTTAGCATACGTTTTAGGCAAAGTCGTCTGATAATAAGCGTTTTACAAGCTCAATGATCGTATATCTATGTTTATCTCATACTGATTATTTATAAAAACAATTTTTATGCTACCTATAAATCATATAAGTTTAATTTAGCAGCTTTTTATTATCGGGATATTCGTTAAAAATGAGCAATACGTTTATAGACGTCACGTGTTTAATAAACACACCAATAAGTAAGGGATGGGAATAACTAGTGAGCGACATGGTAAAAAATACCTTATTGTGGCTGGTGGTAATCGGCGTTTTAGTGCTGGTGTTTAGCGGCTTTGATCAATCATCTGAGCCAGATAACCTTAACTACTCTGAGTTTGTGACCGCTGTGTCAGAAAACCAAGTAGCCAGTGTCGAAATTGACGGCGAACAGATCACCGGCGAAAAGAAAAATGGCTCATCTTTTGAGACCATCAGACCAGCTGTGTCAGATGACCAGCTCATGCCAATGCTACGTGAGAACCAAGTCGAAGTTCAAGGAACTGCACCAAAGCGCCAAAGCGTATTGATGCAACTACTGATAGCCAGCTTCCCAATTCTATTGATTATTGGTCTGTTCTTATTCTTTATGCGTAATATGCAGGGCGGCGCTGGCGGTAAAGGCGGCGGTCCAATGAGCTTTGGTAAATCAAAAGCGAAAATGCTGACAGAAGATCAAATCAATGTTAACTTCGAAGACGTGGCCGGTTGTGAAGAAGCCAAAGAAGAAGTCGTTGAAGTGGTTGAGTTCTTACGTGATCCAGACAAATTTACCAAGTTGGGTGCAACGATTCCTCGTGGTATCTTGATGGTAGGTCCTCCAGGTACAGGTAAAACGTTGTTAGCAAGAGCTATTGCTGGTGAGGCCAAAGTGCCGTTTTTCTCAATCTCAGGCTCTGATTTTGTTGAGATGTTCGTCGGTGTTGGTGCATCTCGTGTTCGTGATATGTTTGAACAGGCGAAAAAAAGTGCTCCTTGTATCATCTTTATTGATGAGATTGATGCAGTCGGTCGTCACCGTGGTTCCGGTATGGGCGGCGGTAACGATGAACGCGAGCAGACATTGAACCAACTATTGGTTGAGATGGATGGTTTTGAAGGTAATGAAGGCGTTATTGTTATTGCCGCAACCAACCGTGCTGACGTACTTGATAAAGCATTATTGCGTCCAGGTCGTTTTGACCGTCAGGTACAAGTAGGTTTGCCGGATATCAAAGGCCGTGAACAAATATTGAAAGTTCATTTGAAGAAACTGCCAAACACAATCAGTGTAGACGCAAGCTCTCTTGCTCGTGGTACGCCTGGATTTAGTGGTGCACAGCTTGCTAACCTTGTAAACGAAGCTGCATTATTTGCCGCGCGTCGCAACAAGACCAGCGTCGATATGAATGACTTTGAAGATGCGAAGGACAAGCTATATATGGGTCCTGAACGCAAATCCATGGTCATACGCGAAGAAGAACGCCGTGCAACTGCATATCACGAAGCGGGTCATGCGTTAGTAGCTGAGCTATTACCAGGTACAGATCCGGTGCATAAGGTTACTATTATGCCGCGTGGCTTTGCCCTTGGTGTGACTTGGCAGTTGCCTGAGCATGATCAGACTAGTATGTATAAGTCGAAAATGCTGAGCGACATTGCTATTTTGTTTGGTGGTCGTATCGCTGAAGAAGTATTTATTAATCAGATGTCAACGGGTGCTTCGAACGACTTTGAACGCGCTACTAAAATGGCACGTGCGATGGTCACGAAGTACGGTATGTCTGATGCACTTGGTATCATGGTGTACGAAGATGACGACAACTCGCAAGGATATTTCGGCGGTGGCGGTCGTACTATCTCTGAAGCTACGCAGCAGAAGGTCGATGAAGAAGTGCGTCGTATGCTAGAAGAGCAGTATGATATCGCTCGTGAATTGATTGAAGCCAACCAAGACAAAATGCATGCGATGGTTGATGCACTTATGAACTGGGAAACCATTGATCGTGACCAACTGCAAGATATCTTAGCAGGTGAAGAACCTCGTCCACCAAGAGTTTACCAGCATAACGAAGTAAACTTGTCGAAGAACGACGTTAAAACAACGGGTGCTACACCGCCACCATTACCAGCGATGTAGGCTCTAACTGATTCATGTTTAATAAGAAGCCCTTTATGATAAAGGGCTTTTTTATTGTCATCATTTTATGAAGGATTTAGAACCCCACAGGATTTACTGGTATCATAAGCATAGATAACAATAAATAGGGCGTGTTGAACATTCACAAATAGGCACTGCTAATCGCTAAAACTGTTCCAGACAAGGCATAAAGTGACGGTAATGCTCCAGCCTTAACTAGGTTTGCAACGTACTGCTTGTATGGATCTGGCGGCAGTTTTAGGCTCAGCTCTAATATTAACAGAAGGAGACAGGACTCTTTTTTGCCATTTCATTGTTAAAAATACACGCTTAGAATGACTAAACTTACTATTTTTAACGTCGAACTGTCTAAAAAATAGTCTCTATCAGTGCCATGGTCGAATGTTCAATACGACCTAAAGCTGCATTATAAATTTTACTTGTGATGGATTATTCATGTCATTTTTCCAACCTTTACCCAAATATCAAATGTCTAGCCGTGATAAAACCTTAGATTTGTCGCAGCCACATGTCATGGGCATCTTAAACGTAACGCCAGATTCATTTTCAGACGGTGGGCAGTTTAACGCAGTAGATAAAGCCGTCGCTCATTGTCAGCAGATGATAAATGAAGGCGCTACTATTATCGATATCGGTGGTGAGTCTACTCGTCCAAATGCGCAAACTGTGGCGACTGATGATGAGATACAACGAGTTGTACCAGTGGTCCGAGCCATTCGTCAGCACTGTGGTGATGCCATTTGGTTATCGATTGATACTAGCAGTCCTGAAGTCATGCAGGCAGCATTTAATGAAGGTGCTGACATTTGGAACGATGTACGAGCACTGAAACGTACTGGTGCGCCAGAGCTAGCGGCTAAGCTTGATATACCTGTTATGCTAATGCATATGCGCGGTGAGCCAACGACAATGAATAATCTGGCACAGTATGACAATGTGATCGATGAAGTGCGTACAGAGCTGCTCGACCGTATTAACGAAGTAGTGAGCATCGGCGTCAAACGAAGCAATATCATTATCGACCCAGGTTTTGGTTTTGCCAAAAACTATGAACATCATTGCGCGCTATTAAATCAGCTGAGTAGCTTGCAGACATTAGGGCTGCCGATGATGTTTGGCATTTCTCGCAAGCGTTTCTTGGCAGAAGTATTGACCAAAAGTGGGGTGCAATCCGTAAGTATGACGCAAGCGGTAGAGCGTGATTCGGCAGGAACCGCTGCTGGGTTGTTTGCGCTACAACAAGGCGCAAGTATTATTCGTACGCATAACGTGGCAATGATGCAGCAAGCAATGGCCTTATGGAGTCAACTGTCAGCATATCGTTGTTAATTTCATTCTACATGTCCGAATGCATAGTGAGGTTTCAAGACTATAAATATTCTATACGCTATGCTTAACGTCTACTTTTAAACTATCTAAACCCACAAAGCTATCCAAATTAACAAGAGTAAATCTATGACAAGTACAACTCAGCCAGAACCAACCAATGAACAGCGCCGCATCATTTATCAAGCTCGCCGCGGATTAAAAGAATTGGATTTTTATATTGATCCTTACGTCAAAGAGCTGTATCTGACAGCAGATGCTACTGAGCAAGCAACCTTTGCAGAAATGCTGACTCATGAAGACCCTGATCTATTAGATTATTTTACCAATCAAAATCGTCCAGAAGAGGATGATATCTGGGCATTGGTCAATAAGATTAAAACATGGCGCCATACCAAAGATTTGGTTTAGCTCTTAAGGAACGGGTCAGCACAATATCTAACGTTTCCCATGGTACGCTTATATGACGCCAGTAACCTCGCTACGTATTGATACAGCTATCAAGCCTGCCAGTTATTTACGCGCGCTGCTATATGTAGGCTTGACTGGCGTTATGATGATATTGGCATGGTTTGCATCTTTGGCTTTGTGGCAGTATTTACTAATCTTAATAGTCTCGGCAGCAGTTGCAAGTTATCTGATTATATCGAGACCAATCCTATTACATATTAGTCAGCCATCGCTCAGTCAGCGTGTCGATAAAGAATGGCAGTTACTGATACGAACGGGTCGCGGCGATGAGTTATGGCAAGCAGAGTTAGTCGATATAAATTGTTATAAGTGGGCAATGAGTATCGAGTTCGATATCGTTGAACCTTATCAAAGATCGTTTTCGACTACTATATTCCGCGACCAAGTAAATTCTGAGCAATGGCGACAATTAAATATTTTAACCAATATCAGTAAGGGTAATATTAGATAGCTGAGTATTTATTGGTCTTATATTTCTCCTTTTACGATGAGAAATCTCTACACGTCATAACAAAATAGCTATCTCAAAGGACAAAGAGGTTTGTTATATTAAAATCTGTTATATTAAAAATAGAAAATAAAACTCATAAGTCTGCTGTCCTGTTATTAAAGAACATGTAGGCAGATATGATGTTTCATAAATTTTAGCAGTATTTTTGTACTAAACAATACGATAAAAAGAGGAATAGATAATGAGCTTATTAGGGAATTTAGTGAGCCAAGTGGCACGTAGTGCAATGAATCCAGACGACGCTCAACGCAATCCAGTTAACCAACGTACTGAAACACGGCAGACTGGCGGACTAGGTGATATTTTAGGTAGTGTGCTGGGCGGTGGCAGTCAGGCAGGTGGTTATAGCCCTCAACAAAATAGCCGTCAAGCAGATAATGGTTTTGGCTTAGATGATATCATTGGTGGTCTCACTGGCGGTAGTCAGCGCGGCGGTATGAGTTCAGGTGCTGGTGGACTAGGTGATATTTTAGGTAGTGTATTAGGTGGCCAGCGTACTAATAGTGGGTTTGGTGGTAAAGGTATGCTCGTTGCTGCATTGATGCCTATGGTACTTAGCTGGATCAAACGTAATGGTGGTTTGAGCGGTGCATTGTCAAAAATCACTGGTATGGGTTACGAAGGTCAAGCACGCTCTTGGATGAGTAATAACGAAGCAAACGATAATTTAGATCCAAATGAAATCAATCGTTTATTTGACGAAAACGAAATTCAGCAAGTGGCCGCTCATACTGGTGCTAATGAAACTGAGGTAAGACAGGGACTTGCTGAGCTGTTACCTGAGGTAATGAATCAGCTAACCCCTAATGGTAATCTGGATAATGAGTCTGAGGCCAATGAAGAGATAGATCAAATCATTAGCCAGTTATCTAGCCGTCTTGGTAATTTTAAGTAGTTTGGCAGCTTAGAATTCGAAAATTTCTAATTGAATACTTAAAAGTCATGTAGATTAAAACAATTGATAGTATTGATTAAAGAGCACGTTATATAACGTGTTCTTTTTTACGTCTATCACAAGAGCATGACTGTCGGTAAATACCGTTTGGCAGCGACAGTGATAGTAAGCCCTTAAAATCGCTCGTCTAGCGTCTCTGTAGTATGGTTAAGTGCTGCAAAGCAGATATCGGTATTAAACCCTCTATACTGTAAAAAACGTAACTGCTTGGCTTTTTCTTTTTGCTCAACTGGTATGTCATTACCGTATTTTTTGGTACGTGCTATCACCGCCAGTTTTAGCCAATCTACACCATCGACTAGGTTGTCTGCATCATCATCTACAAACTCACTAAATTCATCAGACTCAGTATTTGCCATATCAATTAGCTCATCGATGTTACCTGGCATAGCGATTTTCTTACGATAGAATTCTTGTTTGATCCGACCACGTCCGCGGCCTTTACGGATATTCTCACGTATCAGCATTAGGGTAGTGCGGTAATCACTTTGATAACCTTTTTCTTCAAACTCATCGAGCAGTGCGTCAATTTTCTCTGGGTCTTGTTCTTTGTCGATCAGCTTTTGCTTTAGCTCAGCCTTACCGTATTCACGGCGTGATAAGTAATAAAATGCGAGCCAACGCAATCGACTTTCTGCTTTGATCGCATCGATTTCTGCTTGTTTTTGTTCAGGGGTTCGTAAGTAGGCTTTGAGCGCGGCTGGTATGTTATCGTTTTGGCTGTCTGTTTCACTATCATTGATAGCAAAAAGCTCAGCTTCATTTTCTGAGTTTTTGGATAGCGGCTTAGTACTATCACTAGTACCATTTGTCAAACCATCACTAATTTCGTCGTTCTGAATGTCGAGTTTGACTTCTGCCAGCATCTCTTTAATGGTTTGCGCTTCGGGTGGCTGATATGTAGGGGTATCACTAGGATCAGCGGTAAAATTAGCCGCTGGATGAAAACGCTTTTTACGTTTTTTAGATTTAGACGTTTTCTTTGACTTAGGAGAGGAGTCTTCAAAAAACGCTGTATCAATAGTAGCGTCATTCGTGACTGAATCATCTTTACTTGAACGAATAGCCCGTTTACTAGGTTTCTCTCGTTTTTTAGGCTCTTTCGTATGAGAATCTTTGGACAGTTTTTTTGATTTTCTATCAACAGAACTAGCTGAGTCGGGTGCCGACTCAGCTAGAATTTCAGCTAAGGTTTTAATTTTCATAATGAATCATATTAACTGACAACGGTTAATCGCTAAACCGTTATTGTACAGGTTCAGAAGCCTGTTCTGCATCTGCAGTTTCGTCGGCTTTGCTATTTTTCTTTGTACCAAGCTTTTCGTCACGAATCTTGTCTTCGATTTCTTGAGCAATGGCAGGGTTCTCTTTTAAGAAAAGCACAGAGTTGGCTTTACCTTGACCGATTTTTTCGTCGCCATAGCTGTACCAAGATCCTGCTTTGCCAACCGCTCCAATCTCTACGCCTAAGTCGATAACTTCGGCTAAGTGATTCGTACCTTCACCGTAAGTAATTTCGAACTCAGCTTGGCGGAAAGGTGGTGCCATTTTGTTTTTAATAACTTTGACACGGGTCTGGTTACCGATGATTTCATCACCATTTTTGACCGCACCAATACGTCGAATATCCATACGTACAGAGGCGTAGAATTTCAGCGCGTTACCACCAGTCGTCGTTTCGGGGCTACCGAACATAACACCGATTTTCATACGAATCTGGTTGATAAAGACCACCATACAGTTAGAGCGTTTGGCGTTACCAGTGATTTTACGTAGGGCTTGGCTCATCAGACGCGCTTGTAGACCCATGTGTGAGTCGCCCATTTCACCTTCAATCTCGGCACGTGGTGTCAACGCAGCTACTGAGTCAATCACGATCATATCGATTGCGCCTGATCGTACCAACATGTCGGTAATTTCAAGTGCTTGCTCGCCATTGTCAGGCTGCGAGAGCAATAAGTCATCAGTGTTTACTCCAAGCTTGCGTGCATAAACAGGGTCGAGCGCATGCTCGGCATCTATAAAGGCACAGGTACCGCCTTGCTTTTGACATTCTGCAATAGCTTGCAGGGTCATCGTCGTCTTACCTGAACTTTCTGGACCGTAAATTTCAACGATACGGCCTTTTGGTAGACCACCAATACCAAGCGCAATGTCTAATCCTAGAGAGCCTGTAGAGACCACATCGACATCCATAATGGCCGAGTCATCGCCTAGATGCATGATGGTGTTTTTACCAAATTGCTTTTCGATTTGACCTAATGCCGCTTTGAGGGCTTTGGCTTTATTGTCGTCCATATTGGATTCCTTGTTTTCGGTAGTTAAGTTGATGCTATAAATAAAATATTGGTACTGTTAAAACTTTTGACAAACGCATACTGACTGTTATGAAATCGGCAATTATTTTTTGGCTGTTTTATCGAAAAATAGGTTGTCACGTGACTGGTATAGGTAGTAGTATCGAATGTATCGTTCTACTATACAGTAAAATTAAATAGTGAGAGAAGTAAAAATAAGTCCGTAGTATACTGTCGTTATCGTTGTTTTTAAGTCAGACTTGGCGTGCTAATTACTCGACTCAACTTCTTAACGCTGTTGATTTGATAAGGTAATTATAGCAAAAGCAAAGCACGATAATGAGCGTTGAGGGATGCTAGACGACACTATCTGTCGTATGGTATGAAGCTAAAATCTACGGAAATAATGCGATAGGTCGTTGTTGTTTTGAACCTGATAATGACTATGCTTGTCAATAGATTTAGGAGTTGTCCACAACAAATAAAAGGCTTATTTTCGCTAATTGTGAAACATTATGAATAATTAAATTATTTTAGAAATTATTTAAAATAATTTTTTATGTGTGTGAATTTAATATAAGTATTTGATTTTAAATGATTTATAAATTGTACAAAAAATGAACGATTTTACCTTATCCTTTAAGTTGCTTAGCTATAAACTTGTCAAGTGGTGACTTATACACAGGGTTATCCACAGCTTATGGGGAGAACTCTGTAAAGCCTTATAATACATAAGTTTACGTAGATTATTAGTGTTGGGAACGGGTTCTATATCTCGTTTTTAATCATTTTATAGGAGCAATTTTGTCTACAAACAACGCTATGAGCGCTATGTTTCACAAATTATAAATTTATCTTTTTTTATGCATAATCATACTATAGGTATTAAAAGTCAGGAGTATGACTCAAGATATACAGCTAAGATATCAGCAGACATAGTTATGTATAGGATGTCTAGTATTTTTAGAGATATTTTCTACAGCCTATAGAAGGCCACAAAAAAGCGGCTACGTCAGATAGCCGCTTTGTCAAAACATTTAAAAGTAAAGCTGTATTAATCAGTCTTTGATATAGATCAAATCCCAAACACCATGCCCACGGTCGAGGCCACGACGTTCAAACTTAGTCATTGGACGAAAGTCAGGACGCTCAGTGAAATTACCTGTACCTGCTTTGTTGGTCAATCCAGCGAAACCATCCAGTACTTCAACCATCCAAAATGCATAATGCTCCCAGTCAGTTGCTGTATGGAACCAGCCGCCTTGTTTTAAGCTGCGCGTAACGATGGTCATACGTTCAGGACTGACAAAACGACGCTTATAGTGACGCTTCTTTTGCCATGGATCAGGGAAGTATAGCTGAATACGGTCGATATGGTTTTCTGGTAGCTGCTTGAGCAATTGAATGGCATCACCGTTGATGATTTTTACGTTGCTCAAATCTTGGGTGCCAGCCATATAAGCGCATTTACCAATACCAGGCTCATGCACTTCTACACCGACAAAATTACGAGTAGGGTCAGCGGCCACCATTTCAATAAACGAATCACCCAAGCCAAAACCAATCTCTACCGTAAGCGGTGCATCTGCGCCGTTAGGGCTATCAGCAAATAACGTACGTAGGTTGTCAATACCGGTAAGATCGCCATCCCCAAAACTGTTATTGACCAAATACTCAGAAAATTCTGGAGCAGTTAGTGCAAGCTCAGCATTTTTGTTCATGTGCGTACGGCGCTTCATAAACGTATTGACGATGCGGATATGCTTGTCAGAGGTCGGTTCTATCTCTTGGCTAGTGCTGTTATCGTTATTGATAGGCTCGCTTGTGCTATTAAGGGTTTGCTCATCAGTAGTATCGGTACTATTGACGTTGTCATTGATATCAGAATGTTGACTCATAGGATTCGTAAGGCTTAATTAGGTGGGTGATGTTTGCTTATTATAAGTCAAATCCATACAACTGTGAACGGACAATCCTATTTTCGCGTATTTGCTGGTCAGTGCTGGGGTTTCTCTATGTTACACACGGGTTTTAGCGTTATCATATAATGGTATCTTTTAAATGCTTTTTCTAAGAGTCAGCAAGTAGAGCGTGTTGCCATGTTATTTATCGAGACAGATTCACCGCCACCATTTTATCAAGAATCGTTAACACCTGCTAAACGTAAGCAGTTAGACAAATGGTTCATCGGTAATCGTAGCCAGCGTTATTATCTCAAACGCTTTGAGCAGTTTGATCAGCAAGGTTATCTGTCACCAAAATGGCATTGGGCTGCATTTTTTATCACTTTCCCTTGGCTGCTATATCGCAAGCGCTATATGGATGCGATCGTCTATAGTGTCGCAGGGTGGTCTTTTATCCAGCTTAATGTGGCATTAGTGCTAGTCGCCTTCGAATTTATAGCGATGTCCTATGTACCAGATGCTTATCAGATGGTAACACGTATCGGTATTGCCGCTGTTATTTGGCTGTTTTGGTCGTTTATGGTGGCACGCTGGACGGATGCGTATTACTACCGTATGGCAAGGCGTGAGATCGCTGATGCGATAAATGACCATCCGCGAGATGAGGCAGCACAGAAGGCACATCTGCAAAGAGAAGGCGGTGTTAGCTTGTTCGGACTGGCATTAGGGTTTGGTTTTTTTGCATTTTCGTTATTGGTGATTAAGGTGCAGTTCTTACCGATTATTGCCAAGCCAAAAGCAAACGAAGTGTTGTTTGATGCTTATGATATTGCAAAGAATGCCCAAAATCGAGTGGCGTTGATTTATCAGCAGACAAGGCAGTGCCCAGTAAATCTGCCCCTGAGTACCGAGCAGCAGCAACTACGCATGCATGTCGATACTCAGGCCGCTGGTGTGCCAAAAACCGACTGTGCGGTAGTGGCAACGATTCAGAACGTGACGTTTCCAATACGCTATTTAAACGAGCAGACGCTGGTCTTTTATCATATACCAGACAGTGATAATTGGGATTGCACCAGCTCACTGAATAAAAAACAAGCCCCTAAAAACTGCATAGCTGATTAGGGGCTGTATTTGACGAGTGCTTGTAGATGTTGCTAGTGCTGAGAGCTACTGTTTAGGGTTAATGCTTAGGGTCCGTTGCAGTATCATTCTTTTCCTCAACTGGTGTTGCTTGGCTCTTTAACGCCTCATAAAAATCGGTCAAATCCATTTTACGTGCTTTACCAATATCTTCATCAAACAAGCTTTCAAGCTCAGCCATTGCTGATTGCGCGGACTCAATCATGCTAGCTTCATCATCGTAAATTGCTTGTTGGCGTTCGATCAAGTCATCATCATAATCACGGAATGTTTTTACTGTTTCTCGCGCTTTTTCTGGTGAGATGCCTAATAACTGTAGTGATTCGCGTGACATGTCCAAAGACGACAAATAAGTCTCACGCCAAATGTGCCGCACGCCAACTTCACGCAAGCGATAATAATGCTGACGATCACGTGCTCTTGCCAATACAATCAGTTCAGGATAGTTTTTGCGCAAGTATTGAGCGGTGGTGATAGAGCGTTCTAAGTCATCGATGGCAAGAATAAACACCCGCGCTTTTTGAATGCCTGCCGCTCGTAAAATCTCAGGATTTTTCGGATCGCCATAATAGACTTGGTTACCGAATTTTCTTACAAAATCTACTCGGTTTGCAGAGCGTTCAATGGCGGTAAATTCGATATTATGCATGCGCAGTACACGGCCAATAATCTGACCGACACGGCCGAAGCCTGCAATAATGACCTGATGTTCATGATCGGGAATGGTATCGTATTCGCGGCTCGGCTTGCTCTTGGCAAATAGCGGCTCACCCACTTTTTCTAATAACAAGAATGCCAGAGGTGTTAGCGCCATCGAGATGGTAACGACTAAGTTAAGAGTATTGGCAAGTTCGGGACGCAAGACATTTTGGGCAGTAGCGACACTGAACAAGACAAAGGCAAACTCACCACCTTGGGCTAAGGTCACGCCTAATCTAATACTGGTCGGCCAGCGATTGCCCGATACTTTTGCAATACCTGCAATCACTGCAAATTTGATAAACATCAAGGCGAGCGCACAGCCAATAATAAAGATGGGTTCTGCCAAAATGAGTTTGACGTCGGTAAGCATACCGACTGACATAAAGAACAGACCTAATAGCAACCCTTTAAAAGGTTCGATACTGGCTTCTAACTCATGGCGATACTCAGAATCTGCCAACAACACACCTGTCAAAAATGCACCTAATGCCATTGATAGACCAATTTGGCCCATCAAAATAGACACGCCCATCACGATAAATAGCGCAACCGCTGTCAGTAGTTCTGACGCACCACTGGAAGCCACAAATTTAAAGAAGGGTCGAACCACATAACGGCTGGCAAAAATCAGACCGGCAAAGACAGCAAATACCTTACCAAAATAAATCAAATCGTAGCTTTGCTCACGCACCCCTGATAAGAACGGAATGACTGCTAACAACGGAATGACTGCAATATCTTGGAATAACAAGATAGTGAAGGCTTCTCGACCATGCGTGCTCGAAAGCTGCTGCTTTTCAGTCAGTATCTGTAGTACAAACGCGGTAGAGGATAGCGCCAAACCAAAACCAACAATAAAGGCGGTATCTAGTTGTAAGGAGAAAAACTGATGTAGGAGCCACATCAGTAGCGTACCAGTCAAACCGACCTGCAAACCGCCCAATACAAATATAGAGCGGCGCAATGCCCAGAGCCGCGAAGGCTGGAGCTCAAGCCCGATAATGAACAGCAGCATGACCACGCCAAACTCTGAAAAGTGCAATAGACTTTCAGCGTCGCCTGCCACATCCAAGCCACTTGGGCCCAGTATGAGTCCAGTGATAAGGTAGCCTAAAACCGTTGCAATGCCGAAGCGTTTACCGAGAGGGACAAAGAGTAATGCTGCTCCCAAAAAGATAGTGGCTTGCAACATAAGATTTGGTGAGCCGGCGGCGGCAGCAAACATCTGGGCTCCTTAAAAATTTGAATAAAATATACGATATAAAATCAACGTGACTAAAATCAGTATGGCTAAAACGATATCGCGCTAGTATCTATTATTTTTTGCGATAAATTTTCCACACACCATTGTCTGCAAGCGGATTATTATAAGCATCGTTGCGGCGTTTACGCGGTGTCTGGCGACTATCTACAATCTTAAAGTCAGGCAGGGCATGTACAATAAGACCCGTACGATAAAAGCGTACTCGCTCAGGCTCTAGCATTTCGCCCTTATTATCGCGACAAAAAACATAGGCACGCAGATCGATAAATTCACGATGCGCTACCAGTCGCGCTTCCTCGTCGTTATCTAGCACCGCTGTCATGCGCTCAATTTCATCATCCGTATATTGACCACATTTATCAGTCAGGGCGCCTACTGATCCAAAGCTTTTAGATTCTTTGGCGCGTGTCTTAGTTAAATGTAGACGCTGAACGTGATAGATGAATTGCGGTATTTCAAGGCTGGCAGGGAGCGGCAGATAGTCAGGTGGCATATTGGCCGCTGGATAAAAATCCTTTGCACGCTCAAGCAGATTTTGCCAACGTTGCTGATAGGTTTGGACCTCCGCTAAGTTGCCTTCGTAGATAGGCATATCACGAATCTGGCGCAAAATATCAGGTGGAAACTGTTCATTACGAAAGTTTGCAATGTCTTCTTGCAGCGTTGATAACAAAACTTTGGCGTGTTTTTTGCCATCTTTTGATGCAGGATCATCGATATAGTCTGGGGCGACAAAGGGTGCTGAGCGTCTAGACATAGTGTTGTATCATCAATAGATAGAGTGAAAATACCAAAAAGTATGATTATAAAAATTAACTGGGGTGCTAAACAAAACTTTATAATAGTTATTATAACCACATAAGCCGATTTGAACTTAAGTTTTTTGAATGGAATAAAGCAAAAGTTTGTCGCAAATCACGACTGTCTTAATGTGATCTAGATTCTAGTTCTAATTCTACGTAACTTTTAGTATGAACCAGTATCAGATGCCTATACTTGTATTTTCTAGGTCGTGTTTCAATTTATTGACTTCTTTATTCAATCACTTAGCTGAAAATGTATCGTTAATGGTTATGACCAATATGACTATTACCATCAGGTAGCTGTCCCGAAATATCACAGACCAATGCATCGCTATGTGCGATATTCTGCGGGTGAGGCGAGCTTTCGACCTGAATAGTAGCATGGTGAATACCAAGCTCTAGCAGTCTTTGTTCGAGACTGGTAATCAGAA
The DNA here is from genome assembly GCF_002863645.1 of Psychrobacter sp. MES7-P7E. Lineage (NCBI taxonomy): Bacteria > Pseudomonadati > Pseudomonadota > Gammaproteobacteria > Moraxellales > Moraxellaceae > Psychrobacter > Psychrobacter sp. MES7-P7E. Next base: position 47,603 of record NZ_PJBU01000071.1, read on the forward strand.
TATTTGATTCATGGATACTCATTTCACCATCGACCACCACGTGACAAGAGAGTGCATTGAGACCGCTAGTAATACTCCAAACATGTAGGTCATGTACTTTTTGTACTTGAGAGTCTTCGAGTAATTTTTGCTCTACATCGACGAGCGATATATTGGCAGGCGTTCCTTCCATCAATATATGCACAGAATCACGTACAACGCGGTAGCCACTGATTAAAATAAGCACAGCAACGATTACTGATGCCACTGCATCTGCCCATACCCAACCAAAACCCATCATAAGTAGTGCAGCGATAATCGCAGCTACTGACCCTAACAAATCGCTCAATACGTGCAAATAGGCGCTTTGCATATTAAGGTTAACGGGTTCTTCATTATTAGGTTTCTGCTCTGCGACCTTGGCATCATCCGTACCATGATTATGGCTGTGTGGCTCGCCACCTTGACTACCTCGGTGCATTAGCCAAGCGACCAAAATATTGATCAGTATACCGATAGTCGCCACGATAAGCATGCCTTGGGTCGCAATTTCTGGCGGTGAGTTAAAGCGTTTAATCGCTTCATAAAAAATCATCAAAGCGATTATCACAAGGGTAGCGCCATTTACCGTAGCAACTAATATCTCAAAACGCTTGTAGCCAAAAGTTTTCTGATGGGTAGCCGCTTTTTCGCCGATTTTAAATGCGACCAAAGTGGCACCAAGCGCTATCGCATCGCTCAACATATGCCCTGCATCAGATAGCAGAGCCAAACTACCAGTGAGCCAGCCACCAATGGCTTCGATAAACATATAACCAGTAATGATAATAAAGCTGAACAGCAAGGTGCGCTGATAGCCTTTGGTATCTCGTGCTGTGGTTGTTTGCTCTAGATGCTCATCATGATCGTGATGGCCTTGGTTTTCTTGAGTGTAGTTATTTTCTTCATCTTCGCGAACGTACTTAGGCACATCCGTATTATCATACTGTTGGCTATGATTGTGCTCGTCAGAGTTTGGATTATTTGGATTCATAATAATACTCAAATTCGCTGATAGTTGCGTTCGATAGATGATGTTTACTAATAAGTGACGTTTACTAATAAGTGATGCTTGCTATTGGTAGAGTAGGCGTAGAGCCTTTACCACATACCATTTGATGGTTATAAATTTAACATAGCCAAGCATGAGAAGCTGTAACGACGAAGTAAACATGATGAGAAGAGGAGCAGAAAGATATTCACCCATTTGTTGAAAGCTGAGTGAGAACTACCAACCGACAGGATCAATATCCAAAGTGAGCTTAAGGTATTTAGCGCTTGGTAGGGCAAGCACTGGCTGCCACCACTGTCCTAACACATGGTGCAATTGACGACGATCTTTAGCCAGTAGCAAAAGCTGTGCATGGTAGCGGCTGTTCTTTTTACTCATGGGCGCATCAATAGGACCGAGAACAGCGAGGTTATGAGCATTCGGCAAATGCGCAATAGCATCCTTGAGCGCTTGAGTAGTGGCTGCCAATGTTTTGCCTTCACAGCGTATCAATGCAGCATGTCGATGAGGAGGTAAGCCCATCATTTGACGTTCTTGCAGTAGCTCGCGCGCGAATGACAAGTAGCCGTCTTTGACCAGTTTTAATAGTAACTCGTTATCAGGCTGCAACGTTTGAATCAATACGCGGCCAGCTTTGTCACCTCGGCCAGCACGGCCAGCCACCTGAATCATGAGCTGCGCGGTATGCTCTGGTGAGCGAAAGTCTGCTGATAAAAATCCGCGATCAGCATTGGGTAAGCAAACCAGCGTAACGTTGGGGAAGTGATGCCCTTTGGCAACCATCTGTGTACCGACCAATATGGCAGGGTTGCCTTTATTAATTTGCTCGTAAATATTTTCCCAGCTGTCTTTGCGTCTTGTGGTATCACGGTCTATTTGAATAATCGGATAGAGCTCTTTGCTGGTTTGAGGATTAGCAAAGATTGCGTGTAGATTTTCGCTGAGCCTTGTCGTTCCCATGCCTTTGGCATCCAAATTTTGACTACCACAATCAGGGCATACGGTAGGGATATAGGCTTGCCAATCGCAATGATGGCATTTCAAATAAGAGTTGCTTGAATAACTGTTTCGCTGGGCTTGGCTATTATAGTGAACGGTCAGGTGAGCGTCACAGCGCGGACAATCTGCCTGCCAGCCACAAGCCTCGCACAATAGAACAGGCGCATAGCCACGACGATTCAAAAATATTAGTACTTGATCACCGGCTTCTAGCGTTTGCCGTATCGCCCCGATCATGGCGTCCGTCAGCCCTGTATCATAGCGCGCACCGTCATCTTGTGCTTGTTGATGAGTACTTTGCAAGCGAGCATCGATCAGCTGCATGGTTGCAGGCTTGGCATTACCCGGACGAGTAAGCAGTTGGTATTCTGCTAGTTTGCCATCATCGACCAGTTTTAAATGCTCAAGGGAAGGTGTGGCAGTACCAAGTATCACTGGGATTTTGTATTGCAAACCTCGATAGAGAGCGACATCAGCGGCATGATAACGTAACGTGTCTTGTTGCTTATACGAGCCATCATGCGCCTCATCAACGACAATCAGGCCTAAGTCTGAGAAAGGATATAGCACAGCCGAACGTGTACCGATCACGATTTGTGCATGACCCGTACGGCAGTCTTGCCAACCTTGCAAGCGATGAGTATTGGTCATGCCAGAGTGCAATAGCACAATGTGGGCCGCGAACCGACTGGCAAATCTTGCCCGCGTTTGCGGTGTGAGGCCAATCTCTGGCACTAAAATAAGAACTTGTTTACCAGCCTCTAATACAGCTTGCATCGCTTGCAGATAGACTTCGGTTTTACCACTACCAGTAATACCGTTGAGCAGAAAACCAGTATAAGTATCGGATTCGTGGGCAGCGATAATAGCGTCGACAGCAAGTTTCTGCTCATCATTGAGATCAAGTGGCATTTTTGCCAGTTTGACTGGAGTAGGTGCTTGTTTTGGCTGAATATAGCGCTCGACTAACCCTTTATCTTCTAACGTCTTTAAAAAGGCTCGTTGCATCCCTTCTAGTAGCAATACATCTTCACTTGCGCCGTGCTGACCATGTAGCTTTAGCATGTCGAACTGCTGCTTTTGTTTGTTGGCATTGGCTCGAAAATCATCATCAGTAATATGAGGCAAAATGCGCCAATGGGTAATCAGCAAGTCTAATGGTTTGCCTTGACGGACAAGACTTGGCAGGATAACTGCTAACACGTCGCCAAGTGGATAGTGGTAATAGCGTGCCAACCAGTAGGCAAGCTTGAGCATGTCCGAGTCCAAAATAGGCTCAGCATCTAGACATTTATTAATAGGTTTGATCTTGTTAGCAGGTACGCTGCTATCGTCTTGTGAAATATGAGCAATCACAATACCAATCAGAGTCTGACGACCGAATGAAACCTCAACACGGCTGCCAATTTGCGGTATCGTACTGTCTGGCAACGCAAGCATATCAGCTGGTAGGCTATAGTCAAACACCCGATAAAGGGGAACGGGCAGAGCAACTTGTACCAACATAAACGGCTTCGCAGTCTTATTAGGTGAATATGAGATCAGAATAATAGAACGGAGACCAATAAGCTTAGCATGATGCTAAGCTTATTGTGATATGACTTATAGGCTGTTGCTAAAATTAGCACTTAATACTAAGCATTAAATATCGTCTTATTCGATATAAAGAATAGACTCAATTTCTACCACACCACCTTTAGGTAGAGCAGCTACTTGAACGGCAGCGCGGGCAGGGTACGGCTCGCTTAGATTGGCGACAAACACTTCGTTCAAGACAGCAAAATCACTCAAGTCAGTCAAAGATACATTGAATTTGACCACGTCATTTAGACTGCCACCAGCTGCTTCACAGATAGCTTTAATGTTTTCAAATACTTGCTCAGCCTGTGCTTTAAAACCTTCTCTTAGCTCCATCGTGTCAGGATCAAAACCAAGCTGACCCGAAATATAAACAGTATTGCCGACTTTTACAGCTTGTGAATAAGTGCCGACCGCTGCAGGTGCTTTATCAGTTTGGATGGTTTGACGAGTCATGGGGTATCCCTTTTATATTTTATGTGAGTGATTCATTGCTACTAGAATAGCAGTTCTATTTTAGCTATTTGCATCATGACTATATCAGTTATGCAAATCAGCAAATGCGCTTATTATAATTGATATAACCGTATAATGTTAGGGAAACCTAGCAGCGAGCGTAGTTCACGGATACCCTGTGCTAAGTGGTTGCGACTACGTACCACGATATGAATAATGGTATCAGTATTGCGAACATCAACGGTTTCAACCCCCATATTGAGCTGGCGCAAGTGATAGATAACTTCACTGATTTGCTCGTCACTAAGCGCAATAGAGAGCTTTAAATAAGCAGGAAAACGAATCTTGCCGCTGTTTTTTAAGTCATGCTCACCGATGTCGCCTTGTTTGACTGCATTGTCATTGCGCCAACGTAACTGGATCACCTGATAAGGATTGTCTTTACGGATATCGTCCAGTGAGAAGCACTTATGACGATGAACGACCAAACCATGACGTGATAAATGCCCTACGATAGGGTCGCCATATATCGGATGACAACAGTTGGCAAAATCAAGCTCGACGCCAGCAGCATTTGCAATCAGCTGTTGCGGTTGAGTCATGTCATCGCTATGTACTTTTGCCTGTAGATCGCTTAGCTCGTCGCTAAACAAACGTGTCACGACTAGCTGAGGAAGTAGCGTACCTGAGCTTATTTGTTCAAATAACGCATCTTTTTCTGTCAGACCGCGCCATTCAGTCAGGTCTTTCCAATCAGCGTCTGTTAAGTCATCAAAACTTTTCTGATGCGTTCGGAGTGCACGATCTAATGCTTGTCTGCCATGGTGTTGTTTGTCAGCGACAGACAAATCTTTGAACCAACGTAAAATCTCTTCACGGGCTTTGTTAGTCACTACAAATCCCAACCACTCAGCTTTTGGTTCTGAGTGGCTATTCACTTCTATCTCAACGGACTGTCCATTTTTTACCACGGTGCCAAGCTTTGCAGCTTTACCATCGATATTTGCACCAACGGCAACGTTACCAATCATAGGCCCGACCGCGTAGGCAAAATCTAGCGCCGTTGCACCCTGTGGAAGCTCGTAAGCACGCCCTTGAGGGCTATAACAAATGATTTTACTAGAGTGTAGATAATCCATCAGCTCATTAATGGTAGATACTGCTGCTGAGAAATCAGGACTGTTTTCATTTAGATTGTCTTCATCGACCAAATCTTTCATGTTGCGCAATGACGCTTGGATGACCGATTGGCTAACATCAGATGCATGCTCTGCCCCGATGACCCCAAGTCTCGCGGCGCTCTGCATTTGCTTGGTCAATATAGTGACTTTTACCACATCATTGTCACGCTCATAGATGAGGGTGAGGGACTGGTTACCACCTGGCAGCGGACGACGAATATTATCCGCAATATGGGTATCATCAATCTGATATTTTTTGATCAAATAATAGGCGAGCTTGTCGCAGGCTTCGATATTGTCGAGAACGATTTCAAACGCGTAGTGACGTAGTAGCGCATTAATCTCACCGCGATTGCGGAAAAACTGACGATATATGACCACGCGATTGTCTAACACTTTGACCAAACCATTGAGATCCAAGTTGTTTAGTACGATACTCAAATAACGATGAATGGACTCTCTTTGAAAGTTACGTCCAAGCCCATGCTGTAGCAGTTTATCGGACAGCTTGTTGTACATATCAGAGTCTAAATTGCGATAACACAATACTTCGATATAGTCAGCAATATCATTCAGACCCATTAATCGGGCAAATGGCACATAAAAATCCAAGGTTTCTTGAGCTGTGGTGCGCTGCTTCTCAGGACGTACTGCGTCAAGCGTAGACATATTATGTAGACGGTCAGCAAGCTTGATAATGAGTACACGCGGGTCAGCGAGAGTGGCGGTTAAAATTTTATGAAAGGTGGCCGCTTTATTCTGCTGCTTGTTATGTGAAGAGGACTTTAGCTTGGTCACACCATCGACCAGTCTTGATACAATTTCACCATAACGCTGCTTGATTTGTTCATCACTAACTTCGGTGTCTTCGACCGTGTCATGCAAAATTGCTGCAATAATGGTATCTCGATCTAAGCGAAAGCCCGCTAGTATCTCAGCGACAGCGATTGGATGCGTGATATAAGGTTCCCCTGATTTGCGCTTGTCTTTAATGTGCGCAATATCTCCGAACTCACAAGCATCAACAATATCACGGCGCTCAGCAGCAGTGAGATAACCTACCGAACGTAGTAAATTATATTGAGCATCATCGACGAGGTGATGACTGAGTTTGGGTAGGGTTTGACTCATAAAATAATGATCCTATTTTCCATGACCTACTTGTTGGGCCACTTACCGAAGCAAATGGAGGCTAAATAATGACCTACCATACAAAACTTAAGGATGAGTACGCCATTCTCTAATTAATCGCAAATCGCTTTCAATGTCAACTGATAAGCGTGTGGGCGATGAAAAAATTTCACTCAGTGGTCTATTTTGGGGATAAATGGTGACCAAAATAGCCAATACATTATTATTACAACCAAAAAACCACAGCCTATGCTGTGGTCTCTATAGTTGATCAAGATGTGTATTTATTTTATAAAAACACGATTGGCTCTATAAAATACATCTTATCAAAACAGCTTATTAGAAGCTATGGTCGCCTGATAATGCTAAATCTAATGAGCTAGTAGCAAAATTATGCTCTGGCTGATTTAGAATGTCGCGTGTGATTTTGCCAGCGGCAATTTCACGTAGTGCCAATACTGTAGGCTTGTCGTTATCAACGTCAACCAACGGCTCGGCAATACCTTTGGCCAATTGACGGGCGCGTTTGCTTGCGACCAAAATTAGCTCAAAGCGATTATCAACATTATCCAAACAATCTTCAATCGTCACTCGTGCCATAAATAGCTACCTCGGTTGTTTTTATTAGTAACGGACCTTGCCCGCCACTCAATAAAAATAATATCAAAAATATAAAGGGGGATAGCTAAATATTATAGCATTTTTTGCCAAGTCGCGTAGTTGCTTTTTATATCTACTTACGAGATTAGCTGCTTGTGCGTAGTTTACTCTTCTACCTGAGTGTTTAGCAAGTTGCTAATCGTGCGATGATAGCGCTGCTGCTGACGACCAAGTGTCTGCCTGTCGGCCACGATAATGGCTTTTAGCTCAGCTAAGGCTACGTCAAAATTATCATTGATCACCACATAGTCAGCATTCACGTATTGTGCCATTTCGGTGACCGCGCCAGCTAGGCGGCGCTCTATCACTTCTACAGAATCCTGCGCACGGGTTGAGAGACGTTGGCGCAATGTAGCAATACTGGGTGGTAGAATGAAAATCATAATGGCATCGGCGAAGATATTTCTAATTTGCGTCGCCCCTTGCCAGTCAATCTCCAAAATAACATCAATACCCGCCGCTAGCTGGGTACGAACACTTTCCTCTGACGTGCCATAATAGTTACCAAATACTTCAGCATGCTCTAGAAATAGACCTGCATTGATACCATTGGTAAAACTATCGGTATCTGTGAAATGATAGTGCTGACCATCAATCTCGCCTGGACGTGGTGCGCGAGTGGTATGAGAGACGCTGACAGTCAAGTCATTGGTGGTCGCAAGCAATTGCTTAACCAGTGAGGTCTTGCCAGTACCTGAAGCGGCAGTAACGATGAATAATGAACCTGTCATACAATTTATCCTAATAGAAGGTGTCTTAGTAACTCGTAAAATGTATTGTAATAAATGCGTGTTGATAAAAAGTTAAGCAGTGCCTCAGTCAAAAACAAAGACTGGAAAAAATAAAAAACGCCATCATGTATGGCGATAGAAATTATAATAGATGCATTATTATAAACTGCTTTTATACAAGTTAAAGCTGGTTTTGCAATATGTCGTAAGTATGCTGAGATTTGCCTATAAAATATTGCTATGAGCAGACAGCTATTTTAGAGAGCGATAAAAGCAAATTATGCTAAAGTAGAGCATTGATTTCGCCCCAACTTTTGAATAAAAAATTCAAAAATACGTTTTAACTATAAATTATCCAATGATAGGCCTTTTTATGCAAATTTATCTTGCCAATCCCCGTGGATTTTGTGCTGGTGTGGACCGTGCAATTGCGATTGTTAATGAAGCATTGACACGTTTCGAGCCGCCCATTTATGTCCGTCATGAAGTTGTGCATAATAAGTTTGTGGTGTCAGACTTGGCCAATCGTGGTGCGGTATTCGTTGAAGAGCTTCACGAAGTGCCAGACGGCTCCATCGTTATTTTCTCCGCTCATGGGGTCTCCAAAGCGGTTGAAGATGAGGCTGAGCGCCGAGATTTGACAGTGTTTGATGCAACATGTCCGTTAGTGACTAAAGTACATATCGAAGTGGCAAAGTTTGCGCAAGATGGAATGGATGCAGTGTTAATAGGACATGCAGGACATCCGGAAGTCGAAGGCACTATGGGACGCTTTAATCGTCGCCATGGTGGGCAGATTCATCTGGTCGAAGATGAAGGTGATGTGGCCGCATTGACCGTCCAAGATGCTGAACGCTTGGCATTTGTAACTCAGACAACCTTGTCGATGGATGATACTGCGCGCGTCATCGATGCGCTGCGTGAAAAATTTCCTAGTATCCAAGGCCCTCGCAAAGACGACATTTGCTATGCCACACAGAACCGCCAAGATGCGGTAAAAGATTTGGCCAGTCGCTGTGAAGTAGTCTTGGTAGTCGGTTCGCCAAACTCATCAAACTCCAATCGCTTGCGTGAGCTGGCTGAGCGTATGAATTGCCGAGCGTATTTAATCGATAATGCCAGTGAGATGGACAAGCGTTGGTTAGATGGCGTGCAGAGTATAGGCGTGACCGCTGGTGCATCTGCGCCTGAAGTGTTGATCCAAGAAGTATTGCAACAGCTGCAAGACTGGGGTGGCGATCTACCTAGTGAGCTATCTGGTATTGAAGAAAATGTGACGTTTAGTCTGCCAAAAGCGTTGCGGATTCCTGTCACTCAGGTTGGTAAGTAATTAGTGTTTGTATTTATATTTGTATGAACCATCATTGATATGGATAAGCTCGCATGAAAGAACCAAAAGCCAGATTTGTATTGGCAGAGGCTACGCTCGCTGAAGTCAACAAGCAACTAAAACTCAATATGCTAGTGATGGCAGCAGTAGTTTTCGTATTGTTTATGAATATCATGAAGTTTATGGCAGAAAAAAGCTTTTTCTACGCGATGCTTGCAGTAGTTATGATCTGTTTGTTATTTTTCTTACAAAAGGCTCGCCGTATTCTCACGCTAAGAAAACAAGAGCTTATTCATAAATAGAAAGTACAAGCATAAATAAAAAATACAGGTGAAAGTGCCAAATATAGGAAAGAGAGAATAGCTATGACTGCTTATTACAAATTTATCAAACGAGAATTACAAGAAGACGGTGTCAGTGTGGCGCATTATCAGCCAACCAAGCATGCTCAAGGTGCTTGGAATGAGCATGAGCAGCACATGGCGCCAGCAACAGGCCTATTAACAGCCGAGATCAACAGCTTTGCGCCGCAGCCTAACACCCGTATCGCACGTGTGAGCCTTGATATCTTGGGGTTAATACCGCTTGACGATTTTACTATTACTACTCGCTGTATCCGACCGGGCAAGACTATTGAGCTGGTCGAAGCGGTCATGAGTAGCCGTGGCCGCGATGCCATCATTGCAAGAGCATGGCGACTTATTACTCAAGATACCAGTGAGATTGCTGGACTTGAAGATCAACCAGCAGAATACAAACCTGAAGAGTTGCCAGTTTGGGAAGGCATGAAAGGCTGGCCGGGCGGCTTTATCGAAAGCGTACGTCTAGTAGCGACAGAAGACCGTCGCTCTGGTCGCGGTATGGTATGGATTACTAATGATCTCGACATGATTGAAGGCAAGCCGACTGATGACTTGGTGCATCTATTAGGTATGGTCGATACTGCCAATGGTGTTGTACCAAGATTGGGTCTTGGTTTATCTAAGTTAGAGTGGATGTTCCCCAATACTGATTTGCAAATCCATATGCATCGCTCGCCAAAAGGTCGCTGGCTCGGTATCGAGGCTGTACAACAATATGGCGATGATGGTATCGGATTGACCAGTGCGGTACTGCACGATGTACATGGGCCTTTTGGTCGTAGTGAGCAAATCCTTACTATTCGCCCGATGCCACGTTAAAAGGCTAAGAGTCAGTCAGCTTATAATTTTGAAAAATAAAACATTAAGTTGTAGTCAATTAATTATACAAATAATAGGGAAATGGTTTTAATAGTAGCTAACAAGACAATATTACTAAAAAGATAATATTATTAACAAGCCGATATTAATCGACATAGAGGTTACTATGAAAACTCATACTCAATTTTCAAAAAAGCTGACGACTATTTGGGAGTTATTGATAGAAGCATATTCAGAATAGTTGCTGTTATTTGCGCGTTGATTATTATATCAGAAAATAACTGAGCAATTAAATGACGAAGCAAGTGAATAACTGAGTAAGTAAATAACTGATACCAGAGCACCGCCTTGATGAACAAGCGCGGTGTTTTTTATTGAATAAAGATTTTGAGCTTGAATTTTTTCTCAATGCCCCTATTAGTATAGACAGTTTAACGGTATTGCATACGGTAAGTTCTCTAACATTATGAGAACGGCTTTAGTGAGTATATCGTTATCTGATAATAGGTCTTTCATAGAATTTAAAGGAGTTTTTATGAGTGAAGCAACTCAAGCTGAAGGTCTGAATCCAGAATTAAAAAAACATACGTTTGAAGCGGAAGTGGCGCAGTTACTGCATTTGGTAACGCATTCACTATATTCTAACGCTGATATTTTTGTCCGCGAGTTGGTATCTAATGCGTCGGATGCTTGTGATAAGTTGCGTTTTGAAGGCACAAATGACGATAGCCTTTATGAAGATGATGGCGAATTAAAAATCCGCATCGCTGTTGATGAAGCTGCCAAAACTATTACCTTTACCGACAATGGTATTGGTATGAACGAAGCCGATGCCATCGAAAACTTAGGTACGATTGCTAAATCAGGCACCAAAGCATTTTTGGACAAATTGTCTGAATCACAGAAACAAGACGGTCAATTGATTGGTCAATTCGGTGTTGGTTTTTACTCAGGTTTTATCGTGGCTGATACCATCAGTGTTGAATCACGCAAAGCGGGCGAGACTGCGGATAAAGGCGTGCGCTGGGTATCAGATGGTACTGGCAGCTTTACTGTTGAACCTATTACCAAAGACACGCGCGGTACGGCGATTACTTTGCACTTAAAAGAAGAATATAGCGAGGGTGAAGATAACTACTTGGACCGCAGTAAAATCAAGCGCTTGGTCAATAAATACTCTGACCATATCAGCTTGCCGATTCAGATGCGTAAAGAGATCTGGCAAGAAGACGTAAAAGAAGACGAGAATGACGACACGCCTACTGGTGGCCAGATGGTACTCACTGATGACTGGGAAACAATCAATAAAGCCAGTGCACTATGGACTCGCTCTAGCTCTGAAATTGAAGATGATGAGTATGTCGATTTTTATAAGAATATCTCTTATGACATGGATGCGCCGCTTACTTGGACGCATAACCGTGTAGAGGGTCGCGTACAGTATACGCAGCTATTATATATCCCTAAAAAAGCGCCAGTCGATCTATACACTCGTGAGCAGCAGCATGGTCTAAAGCTGTATGTGAAGCGCGTCTTTATTATGGACGAAGCTGAGCAATTGCTACCGATGTATTTGCGTTTTGTGAAAGGTGTGATTGATTCAGCAGACTTGCCATTAAACGTGAGCCGTGAGCTACTACAAGAGTCACGTGATGTAAAATCTATCCGTGATGGTAACGCTCGCCGTATCTTAACCTTACTCGCAAGCCTTGCTAATAGCGAAGACAGTGACAAGCAAGAGAAGTTTGCCCAGTTCTATGCAGAGTTCGGTGATGTCATCAAAGAAGGTTTAGGCGAAGACGCAGGCAATCAAGAACGTATTGCCAAGTTATTGCGTTATGCCACCAGCACCCAAGACGGTTTGGTAACAAGCTTCGAAGATTATAAAGGCCGTATGAAAGATGGCCAAAAAGCCATCTATTACCTCACCGCTGATAATCTAGCCGCTGCAAAAAACAGCCCGCAACTTGAGTTATTCAAGAAAAAAGGTATCGAAGTTATCTTGATGACCAGCCGTGTTGATGAATGGGCAATGAACTTCTTGACCTCATTCGATGAGACACCGCTGCAAAACATCGCCAAAGGCGCAGTAGACCTAGGCGACTTGCAAGATGAAGCAGAAAAAGCGGAAGCAGAGAAAGCACAAGAAACGCTAAAGCCAGTAGTTGATAAACTAAAAGCTGCATTGGGCGAGCGTGCTAAAGACGTCAAAGTATCGACGCGTTTAGTCGATAGTCCAGCTTGCTTGGTTGTAGGTGAAGGTGAGCTATCACCACAAATGATTCAGATGCTACAGCAAATGGGTCAGGACGTACCAGCAAGTAAGCCAACGCTAGAAGTAAACCCTGATCATCCACTCATCAAGAAGCTTGAGAGCAGTGAGCAGTTTGATGATCTGGCGCAAGTCATTTTTGATCAGGCATTATTAGCAGATGGTGGTCAGCTAGACGATCCAGCCGCTTACCTAAAACGCGTCAACGAGCTATTGATGAGATAATGTTCAGTAATGAGTAAAAAAAGGAGGCTTTATATAAGAGGCCTCCTTTTTTATTTGAATTTTTAGCCGAATTTGAGTGAATTTTACAAATCAGCCTTATCCTCTTAACCGACAATCCGTTACAATCGCGATAGATTAGCGAGCTAAAATATTAGGCAGTGCTAGTCATCTTCTATAATCACTCCATCGTGAATTCAATATAAATCGATGTCTGCATGCTGTACAAAAAATCGTCAATTGATTGCACCGCGCGGCTGTTACATTAAGATAATTATCATTGAGTCATTTTTTTTCTCGACTGGCTAGAGGTCTAAGTCTTTGTCACTTACGTCGTTAAAAACCGTCTCGCTTCAGCGTTTTTCGCTCAATTTCGCTGCCAATATTATTGCAACCTTGTGGATGCTAGTGGGCTCAACACGGGCTTTTTCTTGGGTTAAACCTACTTTTGTACAGTTTGCCGTATTTGCACTATTGGCGCTTGGTAGTAATGTCTTATTTTCATGGTTAGCTGCTGAAAGTGGCAGTATATTCAATGAGCAAGGATTGGTCAGTTATTTGATCTGGCCGATGATTATTTTGCTTGGTGGTATCATTTTGGCTCGGCGAGCGAGCAACCAAGCATTGGTATTTGTACCAGTAGTACTATGGTTGGTTGCTGATACATTGTCGGCCCTATTACAGAGCTTGGTGCAGTTTTTTGGTAGCTATGGTTGGTTGCCAGATTGGAGTTATTCGTTCTTACCAGTACTGTTTTTAGTATTGTTCTTATGGCAGACGCTAGCTCTATTGTGGATTTTCTCCCGTCGTCTGCGTATACCATGGTGGGAGCGAATCATTGTATTGGTTGGCGCGGTAGCGTTGCTGACCATTTGGCAGCGTAATGTCGCAGATCAGCCAATTTTTAAGCAAATACCTGTAGAGCCTGTATTAGAAGAGGCGGCACTGTATCAGCAGCCACGTCTATTACAGCAAGCATTGGATAGTATAGACCCAAGTATCGCTGGCAAAACCGACTGGTATTTTATGGGAGTCGCAGGATTCTCTGATCAAAACGTCTTTCGCTCTGAGATTAACAAGGTGCGCGAGCTGTTTGACGTGCGCTTTGGTACCAGTGGGCATTCACTATCGCTGATTAATAATACTTATAGCTGGCTCGATGAGCCAATTGCTACTAAGACCAGTATTTTGCGCGGCTTAAAGAAAATCGGTCAGCAGATGAATGCTGATGAAGATGTATTGTTCCTGACGTTGTCTTCACATGGTAACCAAGATATCGTTCAGTTGGCAAATCCGCCGCTTGCGATGGATAATTTAGATGCTACATGGTTGCGTGACGCGTTAGACGCATCTGGTATCCGCTGGCGTGTGATTGTGGTGTCTGCCTGCTACTCAGGTTCGTTTATTGACGAATTGGCATCGCCAACCACGGTAGTGATTACTGCGTCAGCCGCTGACAAAGCATCGTTTGGCTGCACCAACACAGCTGAGATGACCTATTTTGGTCAAGCGTTTTTTGCTGAAAGTCTACGAGGGAATACCAGTTTTGAGTCGGCTTTTAAGGATGCCAGTATACGGGTCAATGAGCGTGAGAGCGCCATGGGCTTTGAGCCATCAGAGCCGCAAATGGTCATTGGTAGCTTAATGGAGACGGCATTGCCTGCGTTTGAGCAAGTATTGTTTGATAAGGCGCGGCCATCCGTTGCTAGTATTACAAATAATGCTACTTCTACAACGGTTAGTATTCTACCTGACAGTGCTGCTAATCAGTCGGTAGACGAAGTAGAGATAGCCGCTGAATAAATACAAAGTATAATTTGGCATTTAATAAATTCTAATATTAGATTTACTATTAGATGATGAGCATTTATTAAACATCACCATTGGTTCTATTTTGAATAAAAGGATATCACTCATGCAAAATTCCTATAGTCATAGTTTATCTAACAATAAACAGCTTACCCAAAAAAGCGTGAATCGCTGTTTCAACGGTGAGCAGCATTATTATAGTCACGAGTCGACGTCTACCAAAACCTCTATGACGTTTAGTATTTATCTACCTGACGAAGCTCTGGCTGGACGACGTTGTCCTGCGATATTGTACCTATCAGGTTTGACATGTAATGCCGATAATGTCACTCATAAAGCGCATTTTCAGCAAAAATGCAGCGAGCTTGGTATGATACTTATCGCACCTGATACTTCGCCCAGAAGTAGTGAAGACAGCGATGTACCAAATGATGAGCGCTATTTTGTCGGTCAAGGTGCAAGCTATTATGTTGACGCGACCCAAGCGCCTTGGTCAGACAACTTCAATATGCAAAGCTACATCGTTGATGAGCTATATGACTTACTACGTTCAGAGTTTCCCATCCACAGTATCGGTGTCACAGGACATTCAATGGGTGGTCATGGCGCACTGTTGCTAGGGTTTAAGTTCCCAAGTAAGTTTGTCAGCGTATCGGCTTTATCGCCAGTATGTGCGGCTAGTGAGTCTGCATGGGGGCAAGCCGCTTATACAGAGTACTTCGGCGATGATAAGGCTCTATGGACGCAAGCGGACGCCTCACAAATGATTGAAAAGGTCGGTCAGCAGTATTCGAGCATTTTGGTTGATCAAGGCGCGGCTGACAATTTCTTAGCAGAAGGTCAGCTACAGACTTCTAAACTACAAGACGCTTGTGCAAAAGCCAAACAGCCCTTAACATTACGCTACCAAGCGGGACATGACCACAGTTATTATTTTATCCAAACGGTGATTAATGATCATATCGAACATCATTGGCACATGGCTCAAATGAGCTAAGTTGTCATTCAGATGATCGTGATACATTTTTCGCTATCCCATTCATGCTCAAAAGGTGATTTTTATGGCAAGTTATCAAGATTTGACAGTTTCTAATTCAAAGAATAAGTCAGCAGATACGAGCTCTACAAAAGTGACTATGCAAGCTGATATGGATGCTGCTCTACAAAAAAAACAACGTAACATTGATTATAATGATGAAGTGTCTCAAGCTAAGTCAGACGAGCTGATTGCAAAAACCGTCAACGACGCTGGCGATAGAGTACTTGATGATGTGCAAATATCTCGCGTGATAGAGATGGCATGGGAAGATAGAACGCCATTTGGGGCTATAGAGCATAGCTATGGTCTCGATGAGACTGGGGTTATCAAACTCATGCGCCAAGAGTTAAAGCCGTCATCTTTTCGCTTATGGCGTCAGAGAGTGAGCAATCGCGCTACCAAGCATGAGGCAAAGCGCTCTTTCGAAGTTGGCCGTGCTTATTGCAAAACTCAATATAAGCAGCGTTAAATAATTAAGTATTTAACATCAGTACATAAAGGGCTTGCAGTATAGGTGAGCCGCTTGAAATTTCCTTTGTAATTTATCAATATCTTATATAAACATGAATTAGGTAGCTCAATTATGAACAGTCCTGCTAAACCTTATCTTATTGCACCGTCGATACTCTCAGCTGATTTCGCGCGGTTGGGCGAAGAAGTGGAGAAGGTACTAGAGTCGGGTGCCGATGTGATTCATTTTGATGTAATGGACAACCATTACGTACCCAATTTGACGTTTGGTAGCATGATTTGTAAGGCGTTGCGCGACTATGGTGTTGAAGCGCCAATTGATGTGCATCTTATGGTTTCACCTGTCGATAGTATGATTGAGCAGTTCTTGGAAGCGGGTGCTAGTATCATTACCTTTCATCCTGAAGCCAGCGCTCATATCGATCGCTCACTTCAACTGATTAAAGATGGCGGTGCGGAGTGTGGCTTGGTATTAAACCCAGCGACCCCGCTGCATTATCTTGATTATGTCATGGATAAAGTAGATCAGATTTTATTAATGAGTGTGAACCCAGGCTATGGTGGACAGTCGTTTATCGATAGTACTTTAGATAAAGTCCGTCAGGTACGTCAGCGTATTATTACTAGTGGCCGAGATATTCGATTGGAAGTTGATGGCGGTATCAAAGCCAGTAATATACGTGCGATTGCTGAAGCGGGCGCTGATATGTTTGTCGCGGGTTCTGCGATTTTTAATCAAGAAGATTATAAAGCGGCTATCGATGAGATGCGCGCAGAGTTGTTATTAGCCAACAACAGCTAGCGAGTGTTGTATGGTTAATAAACGCTATTAGCCATACAATAACAATATTAGAATGTGCTGTATAACTTATGACTATATAGTTAATCCGATATAAAAGAGCGACAGCGTTAACTTCGCTTGAAGTATCACAATTACATCTGCACTCAGTTGCCTTGTATCTCTTCTAAATTGAGTCAGCTATATATAACGGTCAGTCGCGTAAAGGTGAAATATGGACACAAATAATTCTAGCAGTTCAACAGAACCTTCTGTGCAAGCAAGTTCTCATGAGACGTTGAATCAGCAGGCTAAGCAATCACTTGCAAGTGAAACACCGCAGCGCAGCTTGGTGCCTAGAGGTATTACCGTTGGCTTAGCGATGTTTGCACTTGTACTTAGTTTGGCAGGTTATGGCTTTCGCCTGATGGTGGGTGATGATGTCGAAACCGTGCTGCGTCATGCAGCGGTCATTGTGCCTGCATTTATGTTAGGTATTCCGCTGTTCTTTTGGGTAGGTTCTCGCATACTTAATAAAGTTAAAGGCCTGCATATCGAGAGTTGGAATGCGATTAGTTTGGGTTATTTGACCTCTTGTATATCAATGCTATGGCTGATGGGCACTTACAGTTAAGTTGTTTCGCTGTAAATATAATGCTTTTTCGCGCCTGTATCGTTTATTCATGCTTATATTGTTTATTCGCGCTTACATAACGTCGTAATATTTTATATTTTTTAATCATTAAGCCATGTTCTACAAGCATGACTGGAATTTTATATGAGAATCGTACCAGCCAGTATTGCTAAAATTATCTATCCTAAAGACTTACCAAATGGCTTATTTACCAGCTTAATTATCGCTTGTTTATTAATGGGATTGGCGTCATTACGTCACGGAACCGATTTACAAGGTTGGCTAAATGTCATTGAGAATTGGCTACTTATGCTGCTGATATTGCCTACTGCGACGGCCACCGTTGCACTGCCGTTTAAGTATCGTGATCCTAGCCTTGAGCTAAAGCTGGTTTATTACCTTGGAATGTTTGTGGCCTTCTTATTTACATTAGGAAAGTTGCGTTATTGGCACTAATATATACAAATGACATGGCATGTAAGTTTGCTTTTATAGCGAAGACTTATGTGATAGCCCTTGAATTCCAATGTTAATGCGTCCATTGTATGAGTAAGACAGATTTACCCGCGTTACTGTAAGACGATAGATTTGCCGGATGAGTTTATTTTTAGAAAATAACTGCTTTGCAATGACTAGTTTCTCTACCAGTACTAAACGGGATAATAAGGAACACATTAATGCCATACGATATCGATAATGATATAGAAGTAGATAACGAGAGTAGCGATCAATTTGCAGGATTTGCCAAAGAAACCACGTTAGAGTTGGTGGAAGCAGATGATGGTAGGTTGTTATTGCGTGATGCTGAACAAGACGAAGCGCCGCTGATGACTATTGATTTTTCTGACAAGCTAAAAGAGCTACTTGGTAGCGATACTCAAGCCATTGGTCAACACATGATTCATGCTGCGATTCAGGTCATTATGCAAAAGCAAATGAGTAAGTGGCATGCGCATGTATATGATAAAGAACCAACGCACTACAGTTGATCTTTAGTGTATTAGCGAGCTGAAGATAGCTAGATATACAAGCATAAAAAAAGGGTTTATCAATTGATAAGCCCTTTTTTTGTTCAAATAGTACCATTTATAAAATGGAGATTATTTGATTTTAGCTTCTTTGAAGATCACATGCTGGCGTACTTTTGGATCAAACTTTTTGATTTCCATTTTGCCAGGCATAGTGCGCTTGTTTTTAGTAGTGGTGTAGTAATACCCAGTACCAGCTGTTGATACTAATTTAATTTTATCTCTCATGATAGCTTTCCTGTAAATGAGGGGTCTTCAAACGATAGGTACGTGTCTCAAAGAGCAAGTTGCCACAGCTAATGTAGCAAAACGGCAGCTAAATAATGAGAGTCATCACTCAGCTGCTATTTTAAACTTAAACTTTTTGACCTTGTGCGCGTAGATCCGCTAACACTTTATCGATACCAAGTTTGTCAATGATGCGCATACCTTTGGTAGACACACGTAGACGTACAAAGCGGTTTTCAGACTCTACCCAAAAACGATGGTTGTGAAGGTTTGGTAGAAAGCGACGACGGGTTTTGTTGTTTGCATGCGAAACATTATTACCCACCATAGGGCGCTTTCCAGTCACTTGGCAAACTCGAGACATGGCGAACTCCTAATCTATGAGGTATGAGTTTTTCTCATACCAGTCTGGGCAAGTTGCACGTTTTTGCGGCATGGACACAGCAAGCGGCAGCTTTGCACCAAACAAAACTATATGAAGGTTGAGCTGGTTTTGCTGCTATCTAAAGGCAAATAACAGGCTGACCAATTCAGAAAATTTTAAAGCCGACATTTATACCATAAAACAGATGAATACTCAAATATTTTTACAATAACTGTCGAATTAAAGGAGGGCTATTATACCCTGAAATGAGCGCGCTATGTTGTTGATTGTTTAATAGTAAAGATTAATTTTTAGTTGTAAGTTATAACAAAAGTCAGTAAAGTTGCTGTTATATATTCAATACATTCTGTTAATACACTAGCATCACTGTAAATCTATGTATCATTACCAATATTTTTTAGTTTTGGTAATGGTTTTTGCTTATTTGCTTGAATAAATTACTACTCATGCGGAGTCAAAACATGTCATATCCCTCGCTACCTACCTCTAAATTGTTTCAACTGACAGCGCTAACCTTATCATTGGCCTTAGCGGGTTGTGGTGGTGGGGGCACAGATACGGTTGCGCCAGAGCCTGATACTGGCGTGCAACTACCTGGTACGGATAATGGTGGCGGTACAGAAGTTCCAGTGGGTGCTTTAAATATTAGTAGTAGTCAATTGGTAGATGCAGACAATAACCCAATAAATGCTATTGGTCTAGAAGGGGCTTACTACGAAGTTTTAGTAACTGACGATAATAGTGAGCCTGTTATTGGTGCTAGAGTGAGCTTTTCAATCGATGCCGAAGGCATTGCTTTGTCACAAACAACATCAGGATCTACTCTAACGAACAGTGATGGCGAAGCTCGTATATTTTTAAAGCCTAATGCTCCTGATGTTTCGGGCGCTTATATTATTACTGCGAATGCGAGTAATGGTAATAATACCGCGATTGATAACCTGACTTTTTCAGTGCAGGCGACTAATGTGAGTTTGAGTGCATTGCAAGTTACCGACTCACAACTAAATGCAGGTGGACAGACAGCTGTATCTTTAAAAACCACTGATACGAGTGGTAACGGCATTAGTGGTGTACTGGTCAACTTAAATGCTCCTTGCGGTCAGCTACCTGAGCAAGTTACCTCCGATGAAAATGGCATGGTTGATTTTGTGTACAAAGCCATTAACGTCGATAATACTTTGTGCAGTGGTGCTGTGCGAATATCAGCCAGTACTGGTGGCGTTACTCAATCGGCTAGCGTTTCTATACAGGCTCCTGAAGCGACTTCCATTGTCTATACAGCTAATGATCTAACGCTAGGTATTCAAAATAGTGGCTCCTCAGCAACAGGCGCAGTTGAGTTTACTGTATTTTCAAATAGAACGCCGCTTGCCAACGCCGAGGTAACTTTGTCCTTGGAAAAATCTCCGTTAGGGCTAACTTTTGGTGTACTTGGTAATACATCTAATATACCTGCTACTACTGATAGTAATGGTGTTGTATCAGTTAATATTTATCCAGGTACAACGCCTGGGCCCGTAGAAATAAAAGCTACTTTGGATAGTGATCCTCGCATCAATGCCCTATCAAAAAATATTTCTATTGCAAGCTCAAGGGTGACTCAGACAGGTCTTAGCCTATCATGGGAAAAGAATGTTTTGGATTGGTCTTTAGATGGCGATACTAGTAATATTACAGCGCGTATGGTCGATCGTAATGGCAATGCAGTACCTGATGGTACGGTCATTAATTTTACAGCTGAAGGTGGCAAGGTAACTTCAAGCTGTCCAACTAGCAATGGTGTATGTTCGGTCACTTTCTCAACGCAAAATCCACGTCCAGGTGATGGGCGTGTGAGCATTCTAGCGGTAGCGGAAGGTGAAAAAGATTATATTGATTTGAATCAAAATAACGCTTGGGACAAAGATACCGATATTTTAGTTCATAATATCGGTGATACTTTCCGTGATGACAATGAAAACGGCACTTATCAACTTGGTGAGTTTACTTATCCGTTAACGACGAGTGCTAGTGAGTCATGCGATAATAACCTTGATCGATATATTAATCTTAAGTTTCCATCATTATCTGATTTGAAAAGAATGCAGTATAAGGCAAATTATATTGGTGAGTTTGTCTCGCCAAATAAAGTTAATACCTGTAATAACGATTTGGATGCTGTAGTGCGTTATCAGGGTATTACTTTGCTTTCTGATAAGGATGCTAGATTCACGATAATCGCCCCCCAACTCAATGCGCAAACGCAAGAAGTCTATGCTAATAACAGTCTGATTTCGATAAGAATGAATAGTGATGGTTTTTATGATCTAAACCCTATGCCTTCTGGTACTACAATTAGTGCTACGGCTACTGACAATACTGATTCTGATTCGATTAATATTGATGTGAGTCCATCTGGTCGAGCTAATACTTATGATCTTGTGTTCAGCGGCGTAGAGTCTGGACGCATTTTAAAATTTACTCTTGATGAAACCACATACACAGCCACAGAAAATGATAATGGCACATATGTTTTTGAAGATTTAGAAAGAGATACTCCACCAACAGCTGATGATATTCAGGTAGAGAGCGAAGATGGTTCTTGTTCGGCTGAGATACGCTCTGGCGTAGAAAAAGTACCTGCTAATGTCGCTACTGGTAGTCCTGGAGACAATTTGGGCACTATTACTACATTTAAGTTGAAAGACTGTTCAGCTGGTGATGAGTTTACAGTAATAGCGACTACTCCAAGAGGTAACGTCACGAAACTTACTTATCCAATTCGCTGAGGCGTATTTCAAATAAAAAACCCCCAACCCTACGTTGGGGGTTTTTGCATTGTATTTTCAAATAACTAAATCATCCTAAACAACCAAAAACAACCAACTCGCTCAGCAAAACATCGCAAAAAAGATTAAAATAACCGGTTTACTACGCTGTCAGTCAATTCAGCGAACAGTCATCATTTTTTATATTGGGCGTATTATGTCAGAAAATACCAAAACGGCTTCATCATCAAATACAACAAACACAGCCTCGCAGAGCAAACAGATCCCTAGCTTTACTGATACAGCGACGCTACTCATCAAATGCAAAGATCAGGCCGGCATCGTGCAAGCAGTCTCTGAATTTATCCATCGTTACGGCGCGAATATCATCACGTTAGATCAGTACTCAACTGCTCATGAAGGTGGTCAGTACTTTATGCGTTTGGAGTTTGCGTTGGCAGGCTTGAGCGATATCATCGATAATTTTGAAGCCAGCTTTGCGCATACTGTGGCTAAGCGCCATAACATGGATTGGCGTCTGCATAACAATGCGACCAAGACCAAAGTGGGTATTTTGGTCTCAAAGTTTGATCATGCATTGTTAGATTTATTATGGCGACATCAGCGTGGCTTGCTGGATTGCGAGATTACTTGTGTGGTTAGTAACCATCCTGACTTACAGCAATCGGTCGAAAATTTTGGTATAACCTTCCATCATGTTCCCGTGAGCAAAGACAATAAGGCTGAGGCAGAAGAGCAAATTCATAAGTTAATGGCAGGTAACGACTTGCTAGTATTGGCGCGCTATATGCAGATTTTGTCATCAGATTTTGTCAAACGCTGGCCGATGCAAATTATCAATATCCATCATTCATTCTTACCGGCGTTTGTGGGTGCAGATCCTTATCGTCAAGCTTATGATAAAGGCGTTAAGCTTATCGGTGCAACTGCGCACTATGTCACAGCTGAGCTTGATCAAGGGCCTATCATCGAGCAAGACGTACACCGTGTGACGCATCGCCAAGGAGTGACCGAGCTGCGTGCTATCGGCCGTGATATCGAACGCAACGTATTAGCACGTGCCGTAAACTGGCATGTGCAAAACCGTGTGATTGTGGCGGGTAATAAGACAGTCGTATTTAACTAAGAAAAATGAGTAGTGAGTCTGCTAAAAATATAAAAAGGCGGTCAGTAACTAGTGTTGCTGACCGCCTTTTTTTGAACATATATTTTATAAGAGCATTTCTAAGACGAACTTGCTACCAATAAAGCCAATGGCTAATAGGATAAAGGCATAAATAGTGATATTGGCCGCACGTTTGCCTCGCCAGCCTGCACGCCAGTTACCGAATAGTAGCACACCAAATAATAACCATGACAGTAGACTGAAAACAGTCTTATGCAC
Source organism: Psychrobacter sp. MES7-P7E (assembly GCF_002863645.1). Taxonomy (NCBI): domain Bacteria; kingdom Pseudomonadati; phylum Pseudomonadota; class Gammaproteobacteria; order Moraxellales; family Moraxellaceae; genus Psychrobacter; species Psychrobacter sp. MES7-P7E. The sequence goes on from NZ_PJBU01000071.1 coordinate 70,901, forward strand.
GATATGTTGCGCCATTAAGTCTTGCACATAGATAAACCCAATCCCCAGTGCGATACTGAGCAATACAAAGCCTACCAAGAGCATATCGAATAATAAACTCTCCATACTTTGTAAGGAGGGTAGTTTATTGACCCAAAATCGATGAATGGTATGATGCTTGAGCTCACGTATTTGTAGCCGTAGAAATAGCGCTTGTACCGCCGCCATCAACAGCACACAATAGGCAGCCAATGATAATATGATATGAATTTCAAGCCCGATACTGACATCAGTCAATGGTTGATAAGGGGCACGGCCGATATAACCGACAGTCATACCTATTAACGCAGTGGGCGCAGCCAAAATACCAAGGCTAAGAATAGGGCGATATAAACAGAACAATAGATAAAAGAATAAGAAAAATAAACTGGTCAGACTGATGATATTAAATAAGTTGAAATTTAAACCATACAGCGTCACAACGTATGGATATAGCAGTGCCGCATGTGCCGCCATGCCGACCAGCAATAAGCCCAAACTGAGGCTTTTATGAATAGGTTTGTCCTGAACCAGCGCCCAACCAATATGGATGCTGACTAAGATATAAGCCATGCTAGCAAGTAAGAATGCAAGGTGCACAGATAAAAAGCCTCATCTTATACTGAGCATAAACTGCCGCTCAATGTGTCGCTAAAGTGGTATTATCAGAATGATTAGAATAATCGTCCAATTTATCATAAAATGGGTGCCAATTGAGCACCATCTTGCTTATAACTTATAAATGATCGGTGGTGCTGCATAGCGCCAAACATAAAATATGTCATCTTTAAAAAGTTGACTACAATTATAAGCGCTGTGTCCTTTGCGAAACGACTATAAGTTTTGAGCCATGTTAATGCTATAGTATTGATAATATAATTCTTTTATCATGTCCCTTGTCATGCAATATTCTAATATCTTATAGCGTATCCTAATATTATTTATGAACCATTTTAATGGTTTGATTTAGAGTTATTTTCATTGCGTATTATTTAATTGAAAACCATTTTAATTGAGAGTTATTTATGTTTGATACCTTAACAGAACGTTTATCGTCGAGCCTACGTAACATTGTCGGTACCGGACAGTTGACCGAAGACAATATCAAAGACACGCTACGTGAAGTGCGTATGGCGTTGTTAGAAGCTGATGTGGCGTTGCCTGTCACTCGTGATTTTGTAAAACGCGTCAAAGAACAAGCGCTTGGTGCTGAGGTGCTAAAAGAGTTAGCGCCAGGTCAAGCTTTTGTCAAAATTGTACACGACGAGCTGACCGAAATGATGGGCAGTGCCAATCAGCAGTTAGAGATGACAGGTAAACCGCCTGTTGTCTATTTGCTAGCAGGTTTGCAAGGTGCAGGTAAAACGACTACAGCTGGTAAGTTGGCCAAATATCTACAAGAGCGTCAAAAGAAAAAAGTCATGCTAGTCTCTGCCGACGTTTATCGTCCAGCGGCTATCAAGCAGCTTGAGCAAGTAGCCGGTCAAGTGAATGCTAAGTTTGTGAACTCAAGTACAGATGAGAATCCAATTGATATCGCAAAGCGTGCGATTGAAGAAGCCAAAATCCAATATCAAGATATCCTGATCATTGATACCGCTGGTCGTCTACATATCGACGATACCATGATGGATGAGATTAAGGCGCTAACTGCTGCGGTTAACCCATCTGAGACGCTATTTGTCGTCGATGCCATGACTGGTCAAGATGCCGCCAATACCGCAAAAGCTTTTAATGATGCGTTGCCATTAACAGGTGTTATCTTAACCAAAACTGACGGTGATGCTCGCGGTGGTGCGGCGCTTTCTGTACGCGCTATCACCGGTAAGCCAATTAAGTTCTTGGGCCGCGGTGAAAAACTAGACGAGCTAGAGCTGTTCCACCCTGAGCGTATCGCGCAGCGTATCCTTGGTATGGGTGACGTACTTAGTCTGGTCGAAGAAGTTGAGCAGAAAATTGACCGTGATAAAGCCGAAAAAATGGCGAAAAAGATGCAAAAGGGCGGTGACTTCGACCTTGAGGATCTATTGACCCAGTTCCAGCAAATGAAGAGCATGGGCGGCATGGCAGGTTTCTTGGATAAGATGCCTGGTATGGGCGGCTCAGATATGCAAAAAGCCGTCGAAGACGCCAAACCAGAAGAAAAAGTACGTGAAATGGAAGCATTAATCAATTCGATGACGCCATTTGAGCGCAAAAACCCTGACAAGATTAACCCAAGTCGTAAGCGCCGTATCGCTGCAGGTTCAGGACGTGAGATTCAAGACGTTAACCGCTTGCTCAAGCAACACAAGCAAATGGCAAAAATGATGAAAATGATTTCAAAGCCTGAAGGCATTAGTAAAATGATGAAGTCTATGCAAGGATTAATGGGCGGCGGCGGTGGAGCAGGTGGCGGCGGTCCATTGTTTGGCGGTGGCGGTCAGCAAGGTGGTACTAAAGACGTGAATCCAGAACAAATGGCCAAGCAAATGGGACTGGATCCAAATAACATGCCAAGCACTGAAGAGATGCAAAAGCAAATGCAAGAAATGCAAAACCAAGCACCAAAGAAGTTTAAAACACGCTTCTAAGCCATCGTGATGCATACTGAAAGTATTTTATATATGCCCTAAAGCTACCTAAGCTTTAGGGTTTTTTATGGTTAGCTATGAATAAGTACAGATGAATAAAGTGTGGAAAAGCGTAGAAATTGATAAAATTCATTTAGCCTAAATGCTATGATAGGCGCTGTTTCATTCTGTCTAAATTTTGATAGTACATAAATGATGAATAGCTATTAAAAATTATTAAAATCTGACAAACCCATTTAGAACGCCAAAAGTAAAAGCCGAGGTTGTGATGTTTTTAGCAATGGATACCGTGTTCGATCAGTGTTCGATCGCGATTTTAGATTCGAGCGGACAGGTACTGTCGAACCATACCGAAACAGGCAAGCGTCAGCAAACTCAGCAGATCTTACCGATGATTGATGCTGCACTATCTGAGGTGCAGTTACGTCTTGCTGATATACAAGCCTTGATATTCAATCGAGGGCCGGGTGCGTTTAGTGGTATTCGCATCAATACGGCAGTGGTACAGGCTCTGTCTGTAGCGCATGACTTACCTTGTGTTGGCGTCTCAAGCCTGCAAGCAATCGCACAATGCGCGTATCAGAAACACGGGCTGACACACTTATATAGTGCCCTTGATGCTCGTATGCAGCAAGTCTACTTTGGGCAGTATGAGTTGGTAACTGACGACCAGTTAGGTCATAGCATTATGCAGCCAGTCTTGGCTGATGATAGCGATAGCACTGAGCAGCTATTAGATTATGATAGCCAAACAGAGCTCAACCTGCCTATCGCGGGTAATGGCGCGCCGTTATTGGCACGACATGATCAGCAAGACTGCCATGAAGATGTTTGGCCAGATGCGGTTGTCATTGGGCAGCTTGGTATTGCTCAGTTTGCAAATGATGGTGGTACGGAAGCATCGCAGGCATTGCCAAAATATCTACGTAATCAAGCTTGGAAAACACTTAAAGAGCAAGGCAAAGCATAGCTTTATAAATATATTTTTTGCAGCCAGCTTTTTAGTGTTTAGCAAGCACATACCCATATAAAATCAACGTTAATATAGGACAGCCAATCGGTCTGTTTTTAGGCCAGTTTTTTTAGGCCAATCTGTTTCTAGGAAAGTCACTGTGGATATAGTTTTATTTGTTCAGGCTGTCATCATGGGTATCGTTGAAGGTATCACTGAATTTTTACCCATCTCTAGTACGGGATATTTGATTCTATCAGCAGATGTGATGGGTTTCTGGACTAAAGAAAAAGTTGATTTATTTGTCGTGGTGGTACAGCTTGGCGCTATTTTAGCAGTGATTTATGACTATTGGGGTAGGTTATGGCAAGCGCTGATGGGCTTGCTGACTGGTAAAGCAGAGGGCATGACCAATCCTAGACAGCTGGGACTGAGTCTGATTGTCTCTACTATCCCTGTGATGATTGTTGGTTTTACTTTTGCCGATGAAATCAAAGCTTATTTGTTTAATCCTATCGTCGTTGCCATTATGCTCATCATCGGCGGTCTACTGATATTTTACGTGGAAAAGCGTCCTAAAACGGTCATTGCAGAAGAAGCTGAAGATGTCAGCATAAAAACTGCGTTGATGATTGGTTTGTTCCAATGTTTAGCTCTTATACCAGGGACGTCACGCTCAGGTGCCACTATTATTGGCGCGCTGTGGTTAGGTGTATCACGTAAGGCTTCTGCTGAGTTTTCTTTCTTTTTGGGTATTCCTGTCATTGTAGGCGCGGCACTGTTGGATTTACTCAAACATGGTGACGTACTGACGAGCAGTGAAGACTGGCTAGTGCTAGGTATTGGAACCATCGTATCATTTATAGTAGCGCTACTTTGTATTCGCTTACTTGTGGCATGGGTAAGTCGCCGCGACTTTACTATTTTTGCTTGGCTGCGCATCATTACAGGTGTTATCGTGCTGGTCGCTGCTTGGGGCTTTGGTTATCAAATGGCTGGCTAGATTTAGACTGTAGTTTATAATGCCAATGATTTAACACGGCAGTAATTTATAGTGAAAATAAGCAGCAAATAGGATGATGGTTATGACCGATGTGCCCCAAACGTATGACGAGACAGGTGCTGTTGTACATTGTCAGTTATTCTACGTCAATGACAGCCAGCAAGCACAGGTTGAGAGCCTACAGTCATTAATAGCTGAGCATCCATTACCAATCATTTTAGATATCGAAGTCGCTACAGAGAAACTAACTCAAAAGCGCCGTCAGCAACTGAGCCAAGCATCTACTCAGCCTATTTTATTATTAGATGATAAAGATAAGCTATCATGGCTAAGTGATGGGCTCAGTGTGGCACCTGAGTGGGACAAGTTGCAGCGCCGTGTAGTGAGTGCTGGTCGTAAGTCTGAGCTGCTATTACAAGCCGCCAAAATCACATCAGATAGTCACATTATTGATGCAACCGCTGGCTTTGGGCATGATAGTTTGATATTGGCCAGTACTGGTGCACAAGTTACTATGCTTGAGCAGCAGCCGTTGATGGCATTGCTGTTACTTGCAGAGCAACAGCGTATGAGTGCGCTACCCAATTGGCAAAAGCTCATGAGCCGTCTACAGATTATTAACACTGATGCACTCAGTTATTTTGCGAATCTAGAAGCAAGCAATGTAATAGATAATGCTACCACAATCGATGTCGTCTATTTGGATCCGATGTTCCCAGAAGATAGCTATCAAGATAGTAAGACAGGCAAAGGGGCCAAAGTCGGTAAGCATATGCAAGCACTGCATCAATTGGCTCGTCCACCAACATCAGATGAAGAGCGACAGCTGCTAAATAGCGCACAGACCGTTGTCAGACGAAATATGCAAAGCCAAGGCCGCGTGGTTGTGAAACGTCCACAATTTGCACCGCTGCTTGCTGATGAGTCTGCTAGTGAAAGCTGGCATAATGAAGCCGTACGCTTTGATGGGTATTTTGTCTGACAGCTGCTGTTTGCGGTAAAGAATGTACGAGTATAAATGTACGCAATTAATCAGCTTATGTGTTCGAAGTTAATGGATTTAGGAGCAAGTAATGTCAGCGTTAATCATTTGGGCTATGGGTGCAGTTTTACTGTTGATTAATATCATGCTGCGTACTCGCATTCTTCGGCTTGAGGCACGGTTAAAAGAGCTGAGCAATCCACAAGAGCAACTGACATTTTTGCGTCAACAAGCAGCACAAAAAGACAAAGTCCCAGCGCTGAAAGCATTACGCAAGCAATATCCTGAGCTATCACTGATCGAAGCGAATAAATTGTGGCAACAAATTCAGTAGCCAGACCATTAAACTTAGTAATTAATCCATTAAAACTCAGCAACTACCCCCTTCAAAAATTAATTTAGTTGTTCTGAGCGAAATATATAAGCGCACATAAAAAGTATCCAATTAATGATAATAAAAAGCCATGACATTTAAAGACAAGCTACAAGCCTACATCCAGCTAACCCGTTTTGATAAGCCAGTCGGCATTGAGCTGCTCTTATGGCCAACGCTTTGGGGCGTACTACTCGCTGCAATGGGTCAAGCGCAGCAGCAAGGAATGACGGCAGCGTTGCCAAGTATCAAGGTATTTGCGATATTTGCCCTTGGAGCAATATTTATGCGAGCGGCTGGTTGTGCGATTAATGACTTTGCGGATCGCAAAGTAGATGGTCATGTGACTCGCACTAAAGGACGACCATTAGCAGATGGCCGCTTATCTGGCAAAGAAGCCGTCGCTGCATTTTTAGTGCTGGTGCTGTTAAGTGCCAGTCTACTATTTTTCCTGCCTATAGCTGTATTCTACTGGTCGCTTGGTGCCGTTATATTGGCATTTATTTATCCATTTATGAAACGCTATACGCATTTGCCGCAAGTATTTTTAGCAGCTGCTTTTGGGTGGGCGATACCGATGTCTTATGTGGCGGTGCAAGGCGCTCCCGATGTTTGGTGTTGGCTGCTATTCTTAGCTTATATGTGCTGGACAGTGGCCTACGATACCCAGTACGCCATGGCTGACCGTGAGGATGATTTAAAGATTGGCGTGAAATCAACAGCGATACTATTCGGTCGTTATGATGTAATTATCATCTCAATATTACAGATGCTATTTTTGCTAATGATGGGCGTGGTTATGTGGCATTACTTTGCCCCGACTACATTAGGCGTAACGCCGGTATTTGGATTGGCGCTTGTTGCGATGATGTTTGCCAAACAAAACAGCGCTTGTGCCAGCCGTAACCCTTTGGCTTGCTTTCAGGCGTTCTTGGCCAATATTTGGGTAGGGCGCTATGTCTTTGCGCTTATCGCAGTTACTTGCATATGGACGACGCTCAATGGATAAGTTCGATAAATTGCCGAGGTTCAAATCAAAGAAACCGTCTGATACAACTGTGTCAGTTACGGACTATCAAGCTAAACTTGCCGAACATGGGCTGACTCGTGAGCAAGTTATCGCAACTGAGCGTAAACTGGCAAAATTTGCCAATACCATGGATTCGCTAGTGCGAGTGCCTTTCACCAAGCAAGGAATGGGTGCGGATGCGGCGCTTTCGACCATTCCACTAGCAGGAGATTTGGCAGGATTAGCATTGACCAGTTATGCATTTATATTGGGACGTCAGTTGGGTGTGCCCGCTCATAAAATGACGCCAGCGGTTAGATTGGCATTTATTGATATGGTCGTTGGTATCGTACCTGGCATTGGTACGCTATTAGATATTTTTATTCGTCCTAGCCGTAAGACACTGGGTATCGTGCACGAGCATCTACACCATGAGTATGGTATTACCGAAACCATGCATATGGATCGACCGTTTTTGCACCAGTCATTAGAAGACAAGCAGCAGCAAAGCCGTTTTGGGTTTTTTTGGCGCAATCCAATCGTTGCTTGGTTATATCTGCACATCCCTGATTTTCTTGGCCTGCTGGTCATTGTATTTGTCGGTTGGGGGCTGTGGACAGTGATAAGTTGGTTGGTCGGGATGTGTGGGCAATCGACTGGGTTTGGTTAAATACAATCACTCATTAGACAGCTCAGTAGAGACAAGTCAGTACAGAGCAATACACAGAAACGAAAAAGGCGGCAACGATAATAACGTTTGCCGCCTTTTTTATGATTTTAAATAGAGTATTAAAACAGAAGGCAAAGCAGGTTTTATTCAGTGATGACTTCTGCTTCAGCACTAACGGCATCAAAGCTAGTCACTTTGTTATTTCGGATAAGGTCAATAGTGCCGCCACCAGCGTGGCTTACGAGTTGGATACTGCCGTCAGCTGATTGATACGTAGGATTATTGCCTTGGCCTTCGGGTGCGCTTAAGGTCATTTTTGGCTGGTTGGGGCGGGTAATGATAGCGTTGAGCATACCAGCTGCCGACGTCTCGAAGACCACAGATAAACTCTCACCTGCTGCACTTTTATAACGGACATCAGTGATTTGTGCGCCTTTAATAGCTTGTTCTGGATTAGGTTTTTCAGCGCTATCATTTGCCGTAGACGTAGTATCACTAAGATCTTTATCTAACTCTGTTAAGCTCATATCACGTTCTGAACCAGTCTGCACTATATTTTGAGCCTCATCTGCATTGCTATCTTTAGCTTCATCAACGTTGATATTGGTCGTTACGGGCGTGGTTTGCGTTGAGGTCTCAGCTGGAGTTATATCAGTTGCTTCAGGTTCTGGATCTTTTTGACAAGCAGTAAGTAGCAACAGACTGAAGAAAATAGCAGGAGCCGTACGATAAAGCAATTTAGATTTTCGTAAGTTTAGTACTTTTGGAAGAGAAGTATTCATAATCAGCTTTATCCGTTAATAGCGCTCTACGTAAATGGGGCAATTGGCAAGGGTCAACCTGCTATTTATTTACAGTATATTATTACGTATTTACCGTAATCACCAGCTTACGTTGTCCGCCATGTTCTTGAAGGTTTCTATGCTCACATAAATAAATACCTTGCCACGTGCCCAGTCCTAACTCACCATCGACAAGCGGTATAGTCAAGCTTACTCCAAGCATCATGCTTTTGAGATGCGCTGGCAAGTCGTCTGAGCCTTCTAAGGTATGGCGATACTCTGGCTGATCTTCTGGTGCGATTTTATTGAGCCAATCCTCTGTATCTATTCTGACATCTGGATCAGCATTTTCATTGATCGCAAGACTGGCTGACGTATGCAGCAAAAACAGATGAACCAACCCTACCTTATCAGAATGAGGTAACAGCTGAGAAATAGCTTCTTCAACCTTCGGAGTAATGATATGAATGCCGCGTGCATAGGCGGGTAGAGTAAGGGTGGTTTGGTGATAGCTCATGGGGTATATCTCATTATTAGAGTCGACATCAAATTAAGATATCATAAGACAGTATGAACTATGGAAATCGTTGCTGTTATTTACACAAGAGCCATTTATTCTTAAACAAGCGGCGTCTGTAGACGTATACGATTGGGTGATAGGCGTGCGAGCATCGTCTCTGACAGTGGTGCGAATGACCCTAGCATCATATCTGCTAATGCTTCAGCACAAATAGGTGCCAATGCATAACCTTTTGCGCCCATCGCACTCATTGTCCATATCCTCCGCTGACTATTTGCCAATTGTCCAACGATAGGGTGGTAATCAGGCGTTTGGGTGCGAATGCCAGATCGTCCCTGCCATAGACTCGTATCTGCCGGAATGACAGATGCCATTTCAGGTATAGCAGTGATGAGCTTGTCTCGGCTAATATGATGTTCCTCGTCACGTATGTCAGTACTTGTGTCATTGCGGATAAAACTCGCACCAAGCAATAAATAGGGCTCGTCAGCGACCACAGTATTTAACTCGTCATCTCCACTCTGTGCTTTGAACCGCGCACAGTAACCACTATATTTAAGCGGTATTTTAGGTAGCTTTGTTAGTTGCTCCGTCGAGGGGGTAAACCAAGACAGCTGCCCACGAATTTTACGGCAATCAAAAATACGCTGATCCAATTGATGACTTTCAAAAGCCGCACAAATGACAACATTATCAGCAGTCATAGTGACAGTGTTACGGTTTCCATCAATACCTTCGATACGAACTTCCTGCTCAGTCTCGTTGATTTCATTCACTTCTAACTGCTGAAAGTGAATGAGCGGATGAGTCAGTATGGTGTTTTTTAATGCTTGTGGATTGACCAGACCAGACTGCGGTAAGTACAAGTTCTCTGATAAGTCCTGCTCTTTTAGGCTACTAGTAACCTGTGCTTGCTCATGCGATAGGGTGGTCGCCATCTCATCAGGATAGTCGGCAATTTGTTCCGTACCAATATTGGCTTTTATGAGTAAATCAAGGGCGCCAGTCAGTTCAAGTACTGATGCTGTATTAAGCTGTGTGGCTGTTCGATTAAGGTCTCGATATAGCCTGCTGCTATGGAGGTAACCGATGGTATGCAGATGCTCATCGACATGGTGAATCGGCGTCATTTTGGGCGCAAGTAATGCTCTAGGATTGCCTGACGCACCTGCCAAGGGCGCTGATTTATCTAATAAAGTAACGGTAATACCACGATTGGCAAGCGACCAAGCTGTCAGTAAACCCGAGACACCTGCACCAATGATGGCAGTGTGATTAAAGATGCTATCTGTTGTTATATGCTTCGCATCGTGGCTTTCGTTATCACAATTTTTATTATCACTAGTAACGTCAATATGGTCTGTATCGGTCATGGTGGCGGTGAGCATTTCTCGCTTTCGACCAAAACCCCTGACTTTCTTAATGTGAAAGCCATGCTCTCTTAGTCCACGCTTGACGATACCTGCACAGCTGTAAGTAGCGGCAGTCGTATGAGGGCGTGATAGACGCTGCATTTGTCCAAAGATACTGTCAGCCCACAACGTACTGTTGCAAGAAGGCGCAAAACCATCTAAAAACCAAGCATCAATACAAGACGTATGCTGGTTAGAATGGTCTAATACCAGTTTGCTTAGACTTTCTGCTGCATCACCAAGCCACATATCGACGGTTAAGTTATCATAAGAAAAACTTAAACGATGACAGCCTGCAATCAGGTGCGGATATGCAGCCAAAAGTGGCTTAATAAATGCCATTAGCTCAGGCGCGCGCTCACCCCATAAAGCAAGTATCTGCGTCAAATCCGCTAGCGGTATAGGGAACTTTTCAGTAGTAATAAAGTGCAGGCGAGCCGTTGCTAATTGCGGATTGGTGTCACGTAATTGTCGCCACAATTGCCATGTTGCTAGTAGATTAAGCCCAGTTCCGAAGCCTAGCTCAGCAATCGTAAAACATTGCTTTGGTGCAAGGTGTGCTAAACGCTCTGGTAACTGATTGTGCTCTAGAAACACGTGACGCGTTTCTGCCAAACCATCTGCATGAGAAAAATACACATCGCCAAACTCACCTGATACTGGCACCATATTGCCAGTATCATCCGTTTGCCAGTCAATCTTGGCAGGCGTGATAACGTTTAAGTGTTCAGGGTTTTTATGATTAGCGGTAGACATGAGGCACTTCTTAGAAATATCAGAAACGGTAGCTAAACGATGAGTAGTGACGGATCAATGATATCGACATTTGGTTAGACGCAGCGAAGTAGAGTAATGCAAGTCAGTGCGAGCACAGCATATGCTACCAGCGCTCACGACGGACAAATACCAACCAAGAGACAAAAATACCGACTAATAGACTAATCAAAACGGTAAACGCACCATATAGAAACAACTGTCCTTTACTTTCGTAAACCAAGACATTTACTTGAGTCTGTAAATCGTTTACTTGGCGCTGCAGTTGTGCATTACGGCTGAGCAATTCTTGATTGGCAGCTGACAATGCTTTAGTAGATGGTTGCAACTGTGCCGCCAAGGTATCATTAATATCTAGCGCTGAGTTTTTCGTTGGCAAAGCACGCGCCGCTACTGGCCCAGTCAATGGCATCATTGCTGTCGGATCGGTTGCATCAACAGCAGGTGTTATAGGCGTAGTGGGTGCAGCCTGCGCCGAAACAGCTGTCGCTAACATGAGACCAGTCAGGGCACTTTTGTAGAAGCAGGTAGGTGAAAAAGAGACTCTCTGGATCACGATGCAGCTACTTGATTGTTACTGTCAGTTGGTGCTGGCAATGCTTGCACAAATGGTTTGATATCGACATGACTATACACGCCATCACGTAAGTAAGGCTCATCGTTTGCCCAAGCTTGAGCCGCTTCGATAGAATCAAAATCCGCAATGATTAAGCTGCCTGACATATCGCTCTTGCCATGCTCGATAGGCGTTGGACCTGCGATAACAAGACGGCCTTGCTGATGCAGTGCTTTTAGGCGTTCAATATGTTCAGTACGAGTAATCAGACGTTGTGCACTGCTATTAGCCACGTCATGACCAATGATTGCAAATAAAGACATGAGACTTCCTTAGTGAATAATAAAAAAGTAATGATGAGCTTATGTGGGCTTAGTATAAACGTCATAGCGACAAAGTGATTGCTGCTATGACAAGGCAACAGAAACTATTTAGTGGCTTTGTCTGTTAGGGCAGGGTTGAGATGCTTTTTCAACACGGCAAATTGAGCCACAACAAACACCAGCATAATTGGAATCCAGCCATAGGTCTTAAAGTTGATCCATGCTTCATCTGACATTGTGAACGCTGTGATATAATGTAGTACAGCCATTAGGGCAAAAAACAATGCCCAAGCAACGGTTAGCTTTTTCCAGCCGCTAAGCGTCAGGGTAAATACCTCTTTCATAGCAAGCTGCATCAATGGCTTATTAATAGCGGCACTGACGAATAGTGTCAACGCAAAAATACCATTGATAATGGGCGATTTCCAACGCAGATAAATATCATCACGCAGCAGTAATGTGCCGCCGCAGAATAAAATCGTTAATAATAAGACAACCCATTGCTGCTTATCAAACTTACCTTTTTGACGGATAAAATGAATGGCGTAAACGATAATAGTGGCGACGAGCAAAGCCCCTGCCGCTGCTAAAATACCGTTATAACGCGCCGCGATAAAAAAGGCAATTAAGGGAATAAAGTCTAATAATGCTTTCATAGCAAAGGGTATGTCCAACAAAAACGTATGGGGTAGTTTACACGTCTACCGCACCAAAAAAAAGCAATCAACACGATAATCATGCGATATACGCGACCTACAGAGTAATACTTTTTTATTGCGACTGATGACCATGCCACTGGCCAAATATAAACACGAATACAGTAACGATAACTGCTAAATCTACAGAATCATCAAGACAAACTACAACGCACATAATCGTAACAATGACTGTCTGCTCACTAGCTTTTATTCTACTCTTATTTTATTTAACACTTTAAGGCTCAGCTTATGAAAATTGACTTACATTGCCACAGTACTTGTTCAGATGGTACCTATGCACCGACCGAGGTCATACAACGTGCCCATGCAGCGGGCATCAATGTGTTGGCATTGACTGACCATGACACGCTGGCAGGGATTGATGAGGCAAGAGACGCTGCCAGTGCCTGCAATATGCAAATTATTAATGGTGTTGAGATCAGTTGTGAACATACATTAAGCGGTGGTTACGGAAAGAATAAATCCACCAATAAAATTATTCACGTACTTGGACTGGACTTTACTGATCGCGAAAAAATGCATGCAACGCTGCAGCAACTGCAAGACAGTCGAGCCACTCGTGGTCAGCGTATCGCCGAAAAATTGAGTGAGCTATTAGATATTAGTTATGATGAGCTATGGCAGGCAGTGCTCGATAAAGCAGGCGGTAACCCACAAGCAGTCGGGCGCGCCCATATTGGACAGGTATTGTTTGAGCGCGGTGAGGTCAAAACCGTTCAAAAAGCCTTTGATAAGTACCTAGCAGATAACAAACCTGCTTATGTAGCAATCGAGGCGTTAACGATGCAGCATGGTATCGAGCTGATTCATGCTTGCGGCGGCAAAGCGGTGCTCGCACACCCCACGCGATATCAACTATCAGCGACACGCGTGCGTAAACTGATCGAAGAGTTTGCGCAGCTTGGTGGCGATGCTTGTGAACTGCCAGCCACTAGCGAGCCGATTAGTACCCGCAGAATGGTCGACCGTAGCCTTGCTGAGCATGGTCTTGCGGCATCTATTGGTAGTGACTTTCATGGTAGTAACATGCCTTGGCGACGTTTGGGCGACGTTCCTATTTTGAATGATGATCAGCAAGGGGTTTGGGAGTCTTTTGCAACGCTTGCTTAGTGAGTAGGATTTACCTTGTTACAGTTACTTCTAATAAGGTTGTTTTCAATAGCAATAGGGCCTTATTTATCATGATGAATAAGGCTAAGAATGGGTAAGTAAACAAAATTGCATTCATAGAGAAATTATTGGGAAATAAATGCGTAAAATAGATTGATAATAAGGCAAGAACTTGTAACACTTGATATGAAAATTTCAGAGCGGATAATATGCTTTCACTCTGATTTTAGCGCTTATATATTCAACGCATTTACACCTTTAATGCATTTATACTCTCTGCGGTAGCCCTTCTATGGCTGTATCGATATCCCATCTAGGTTACAACAAAATCTCTCAAATGATTTTTGAGTGGCAGGCTGCTGACCGAACATCGCTGATGGCCTTATTTATCGTGTTAGAAGTGTCATTGCATTGGTTCTGGTGCTTGTATGTCTGGTGGCAGCAAGATGCGTTAAACACCTATGTGAACATACATTATTTATATCCATTATGGCTTGGGATTAGCTTTGTTGGACTGTTTTTTTTGTGCATGGTAAAAGGCTTATTTCATTCGAGCAATGATAATGACATTGTTTTAAGCAGATGGCAGATAGCTTTGGTTTTGGTTTACACCGCCTACATTTCTACTGTTGTTGTGATGATAGGGTATAGCAGTCTGTTTGCAGGCGTGTCGCTCGTCGGCGGCGCTATGCTTGGCATGATGCTGATTAAGCGCCGCTATGCTTGGCGTATGTTTTGGCTGCATATTATCTTGATGCTATTAGCGATCATGTCACCTTACTTTGGTATCAGTCTGCCTAACTTACGCCAATTGACTGTCATTCATCCCATGCTTGAAAGTCATAACTATCTAACTTACAACGAGATTATGGCTGCTGAAAATGCGGTTGCTGCGTTGGCTTTTGAAAACAACGTCTTAAATTGGGATAGTATCAACGAGCTACAGCGCTCATCCGCATTTTTTTGGCGGTCGACGCATTTATATTTAGCGCTGCCAAAAGCGATTTTTATAGTCTATATGTTCCGTGCCTTACTGTTGGTATTAGATGATAGTCGATTTGAGACCTTACGACACGCCAATCAGGACGAGCTTACTCAGCTTAAAAATCGTCGCTACGGTCTGAAAAAGATGAAGTATGCCTTGGCAACGGTGAGAGAATATCAAGACTTAAGCGTCATGCTGTTAGATTTGGACTGGTTCAAACAGATTAACGATAATTATGGACACGATGTAGGTGATCAGGTTCTGATTGAAATCTCGCAGACGCTATCGCAATCATTAACAGATAAGACAATCATCAGTCGCTACGGCGGCGAAGAGTTTTTAATTGTATTACCAGATACGAAGCACGATAGTGCTATGATGATTGCCGAGCAATTACGCCTCAATATTGCTGAACATGTTATGAAGATTGAAGGTCTGGCTGACTTTAATGTGACAGCAAGCTTTGGGTTATATACTTTAACTCATGAAGAGCGAGATTGTATCGCGCAAGGCTACAAAACGATTACGCAGCAAAAGACTGTCGCTCGAACGTCACCTCTTATCAAGCCAATTGCTACTCAGCGCGCGGAAAGCCAAATAGCCTCAATGCAAAAGCTGCCTAGTGATATCTGCCAGCGGCTTATTAGCACAGCGGATAAGGCCTTATATGAAGCCAAGCACCGTGGTCGCAATCAAGTTGTCAGTGCAAATGAGATGTGGGCTGAAAAAGAAGGCGGTAAGCAATGGCTCTATAAAAGCTGTTAGTCATTAACGATCAGCCATTAATAAACAGCCATACCGCTAACACTATATAAGTATTATCGGTATGGCTGATATTCTATTGATTGGTCCAATTGAGGCTTCGATTTAATCCAATCAAGACGCTAATTCCTGCACTAAACTTGCGAGCACACTTGTGGCAAAGCTACCCGTCTTCAAAGTAAAGTTTAATACTAGCGTCTGATCGTCCGACCATTCCCAGCTTAACGCCTCAATCGGTAGGCGTAGCGCTCGTCTTTGCGCTTTGATATCACGCTGCTCTAATCCAGTTGCCAATTGCATAAGTAGTGGACTGTGTTGTACTACCTCGGTCTCTAAATCTGCAGCGCTACCGATGACTTTATCGTTACCCGTACCCCATAGCACGGCAGTTGGGTGAATATCGCCACTATCAATACGAGCATGTAACGTATCATCTAGTGTCTCACTAGTGAATATCGATCCTGAACCATCCAAATTAAAAACCTCGCCTGCTAGGCCAGTGTTCCAGCTGCCATTACGTACCCGTGCTGCCAATATCTCATTAAATATCAAGCTACGCGCAGCAGACAATTCCATCGTATTTTGCTCGCGAGGGGCACGCTTACGTTTGCTCTTTTTTGGTTGTGGGCGCGGCTCTCGCGGCGGACGAGCAAACAGTGATAAAGCTTCTCTGACGTTGTTACCCTGACGACCAAAACGCTGTGGACCAAAATAATTGGGTACACCATTTTCACCAATGCGCGTTAAGTGCTGCTCGACGGCCTCTTTTGCAGATAGTAGTTGCTCGGGTGATGCGTTATTTTCGCCATTTTTGTCACCAACGCTCGCAAACTGGATATCACGTAAAGTAATAACAAACTGATTGGCACGGTGCGTACCGCGATTGAGTTTTTTATTGTGCCAGTGCTGAGCAAGGATAGTGACAGTCTCATTTTCGCCAATGTCCACTGGTGCAAACTCAGTAGGTGGCAATTGCTTCTTTGGTATGCGCAAACTAAACCACTGAGTCGTCAACGCGTGACGGTCTTTCAACCCTGAGTAGCCAACATCACGTAATGGAATGTCTGCCCACTCTGACAGTAGTTTCGCCAGATAAGTAGTATTCATGCCTGATTTTTCGATATGTAGCCATAAATGCTCACCTTCACCAGTGAAGTCTAATGGCAATAGCTCATTAACGATAAAATCAGTCGTATTGGCTTTATAAGTCGCTTGCTGTATTGGCTGCAAACTTGGCTGTGGCAAATTTGCAGTATCTGTAATAGTGGCAACATCAATATGAGCTAGGTCAATTTGCTCACTGGCTGTTGGATCAATAGCTACAGCTTGGCTATCTAAACCGGCTCCAGCAGTAGTGGTTATGTCGTTTTGGTTGTCTTGAGAAGTCATAAGGTCGTCTTTTATTTTGTTTAATAATGATGATTAGAAGTAAAAGGAGTGCGGAAAATAAAGTCGCATAATTACGTTTTGCAACGCAGCAAACATACAAAAAAACATCGTGTGCGAGGCGCTCTTGCTACTATCAATGCATAGCATATTAAAAATAATAGGATAAGTTGAATTTGTCTGGTTGGTTACGGTCATTTTCAACCTGCTGTCATTAGACATCATTATAACTGTTAAGGAAGCATTATGACCGACGCAACGATCAACACAGTCACCATCAGTAAAGCGGATATCCCAAGCGGTGGTATGAAGTCGTATAAGCAAGAAGACGATAGTATCATTTTAATCACTCATGATGACGATGAGTTCCGGGCATTCGATGGTAAGTGCCCACATGCGGGCGCAGATTTGGGTAACGGATTACGCTGTGGCAATCGGGTAGTTTGTCCTTGGCATCATGCGACTTTTGATAGTCGTGACGGCTCACTATTAGAGCCGATAGCGACAAAGGGTTTGACTCAGTATGAGCTGACTCATGATGGTGATAATCTGACAGTCGATACCTCAACTCAGGTAATGGGGCAGGTCGAAAATGATAAACTAACTGACACTCATACCATTATCGTTGGTGGTGGCGGTGCAGGATTTATGACAGCCGACCAGTTGCGTCAGGGTGGTTATGGCGGCAAGATTACGTTGATTAGTAAAGATGACAAAGCTCCTTACAACCGACCTTTATTATCCAAAGCGTTTTTGGCAGGCAAGATGGACGAGGATAAGCTGCTATTGGGCGGTGTTGACTGGGTGAATAATAACAATATTGAGTTACGCCTCAACCAAACGGTTAGCGAAGTGCTACCCAATGAAGCGACCGTCGTCATAGAGGATAATGATGGCAACAGCGAGCGACAGACTGCAGACTTCTTGGTCGTCGCCACTGGCGCTAAACCGAACTTACCACCTATTACAGGTGCTGAAATGGATGGTGTATATACGCTACGCAGCATGAGTGATGCCAAATTAATTAAAGCGGCCAGTCATGATCAGCGGGTGGTAATCATTGGTACAGGTTTTATCGGTATGGAGACCGCGTCGGCATTAGCACAAGCAGGCACGACAGCTTCTATCACAGTGGTTGGGCAAGGTAGCCGTGTGATGGGCAATATTGTCTCTGAAACGGTGAGTAACTCCTTAATTAAATTGCATGAAGAGAAGGGCATCAACTTTGTGTTTGACGCAACCGTCAATGAAATCACTAAGATTGACCGTCAAGTGGACAAGGATGGAGATAACAATAATCAGGCTTTCTCAAATGTAGGCGGTGTCACGCTGGCGAATGGCGAGCATATTGATGCCGATATCGTGATATTGGGTACTGGCGTGTCTCCACGTACAGAGATATTGAGCGAAGTTAACGATCCAGATGGTGTACAAGTCGATACGCATCTACAGCTGCGCGATGGCGTCTACGCGCTAGGTGATATCGCTAAAGCTAGCAACCAAATGGGTCGCATGCGTATCGAGCATTGGCGCGTGGCACTGCAGCATGGCATGGTCACAGCAGCTGCGATATTAAATGACGACAGTGTTGACTCATTAGAGGCGCGTATTCCTTTCTTTTGGACCATGCAATATGGCAAGAGCCTACGCTATAGCGGTCATGCCGAGACACCAGATCACAATATCCTACTCGGTACGCCAGATACGCATGATTATATAGAATACTATTTCGATGATGAAGGAGAGGATACACGAGCTAGTGCGGCAAGTACGCTTGGACGTGATAAAGAGTTGGTTGCCTTCTCTGAGTTATTACGCCGTGGTCATGCACCGACGCGCGCGCAGCTTAATGCAGGTCTTGATATTATTGAGCACGCCCATGCATTATCGCCCTAGTACTATCAAGCAATAATTATTAGTATCTGGGGCATGTCATCAATTAGCATATGAATACATTTAGTGGTCTGAAACTGGCTAAATTTTGCTAAACATTGTCAGAAATCTTACAAATATATTCATATTAACGGCAGTTTTTTCCTCGTTTATCTACAATTTTTCTCATTATAAGCCGCACAATCTAATTAATGACATACCCCTAGACTGGCTTAGTGATCTAAGTCAGTTTTTTTATATGGCTAAATCCACATAAACCCGCTACATCGTCACCCTCATTAAGTATACTAATGTATAACTTGCATTCGGTTTTCTTGTATCGAAATTATTTGAATGCAACTATACATAGACGGAAAAGGAAAAATTATAATATGAGCGAAAATAATATAAATGACAGCAATGTAAACACAGATCACTTTAATAAAGAGTCGGTATTTTTGCGTGAAGCGACATTAGAGGATATTGGCGCACTTGAGCAGTTATTGAACTGCTGCTATCGCGAGACAGCGGGCTGGACCAATGAGGCCGACTTGATCGGTGGTATCAGGACTACATCAGCGGAGCTTGCTGCTGTAATCAATGATCCTAATCACTATTATTTTGTCTATCCGAAAACCACGACAGGCGACCGTGATGGAGAAGAAACGGGTGAAATACTTGGCTGTATCGCTGTCGATATCAAAACTGATGTTGCCTCAAATAAAAAAGCCTATATCGGCATGTTTGCGGTACATCCTGTGCTACAAGGGAAGGGTGTTGGTAATATGATACTGCAAGCGGCTGAGACCTTTGCAGATCGTCATTTACAGTCACTGAATCAGCCTAGCCGTCTGACTATGTCTATCTTAAGTCATCGTCCTGAGCTTTTGGCTTACTATCAGCGCCGTGGTTATCAGTTCAACGGTAACAAAATGCCGTTTCCAAATGATGGCAATAATGGCGAGCCAAAGCGTGATGATTTAGAGCTATTAGAACTAGAAAAGGTCGTTAGCTAATCAGGTTGAGTTAATAGAAAACACTAAAAAATATTCTATCTCGCTCAACCCCAAAAATGACCAAAGGTCATAAACAGACCAATACTCAGCAGCACAAATGCCACAATAATTAAGCGCTTAAACCAGTTAAATGCTGGCAAGCGCGTGGCATTATCATCCGACATTAGATAAGCGAACAAAAACAATAGGCTTGCTGCTAATGTCATAATGCCAAGCCCAATTGGTAATATAAATAAGTACACTTGCCACACAGTCATCTCTCAACGGTCAGTATTAATCGCATCATAACAGCATCGTGATTGCGCTGTCAGTATGCCTTGCTTTAAATTTTTCAATGCAAATAATGATTAGGAAAATACAGTAGTTATCAGGGCGATATAAAAGTAATGAGCCAGCTTTAGACCTACGAAGCTATATACTTGCGTCATGACTGACAATAAAAAAGGATGCTCAAATGGCATCCTTTTTTATAATAGCTAAGAATAAGAGTAATACTGTCCATTAAGCTTAACGCATCGTCACAAACTCTTCCGAGCCAGTTGGATGAATGGCAACGGTATTGTCAAAATCAGCCTTAGTCGCACCCATTTTGATAGCAACGGCAAAGCCTTGAATCATCTCATCGACGCCAAAACCAATACCATGCAAGCCAATGACTTTTTCATCATCGCCCAAGCATACTAGCTTCATGGTGCATTTTTGACGATGTTGAGTGACCGCGCTATACATATCGGTAAAGCTTGAGGTATAACACTTTATATTTTCTTTGCCATAGCGTTCCACCGCGTCGATTTCAGACAGGCCAATCGTACCGATAGCCGGATGAGTAAAAATCACGGTCGGTATCAATGTATAGTCTAAGTGCTCATTAGGTTTATTGTTAAACAGACGCTCAGATAAGCGGCGACCTGCGGCAATCGCTACAGGCGTTAGATCTACGCTGTTCTCGATAATATCACCGACTGCATAAATACCATCGACATTGGTATTTTGGAACTGATCGACTTTGATTTTACCAGTCTCAGTCGTCGCAACCCCTGTCACCTGCAAATTAATATTGTCTGTTGATGGCGCGCGACCAATCGCCCAAATCAAGCAGTCGACAGTATCGATGCAGTCTTCGCCGCCATCGTTGGTGGTCAAATCCAGGCTGTCATCAGCATTTTTATTGACTTCACTGATCACCGTATTGGTATGTAACTTGATGCCAGCTTGTTCCATTTCTATCAGCAAAGTCTCTACGATAGTATGGTCAAACGTACGTAGTGGCGAGTGTTTACGTACATACAAATGCACTTCGGCACCCAGACTGTTTAACACGCCTGCGATCTCGACAGCGATATAGCCTGCACCTACAATCGCCACGCGTTTTGGTAAATGGTTCAACGCAAAAAATCCGTCAGAGTCGATGCCGTATTCTGCGCCTTTGATATCTGGCTGAATAGGATGACCGCCGGTAGCAATCAAAATATGGTCTGCGGTAATCAGCTCGCCATTTACTTCGACGGTATTGGTATCGACAAATTTAGCAAAGCCTTTGATCACTTCGACGCCGTTTTTGGCCAAATTATTATCATAGGCGCGGTGAATGTTTTCGATATATTGTTGGCGGCTCTGTACCAGTTTTTGAAAGTCAAAACCTTTTAACTCAACATCAAAACCATAGTCTGGCGCATATTTACGGATGGCTTCAGCCACTTGCGCGCCATACCACATGACCTTTTTAGGTACACAACCCAAATTTACACACGTGCCGCCCAATTGGTTGGCTTCGATAATAGCGCACTTTTTGCCATAGTTTGCTGCACGGTTGAGTGAGGCGATGCCGCCGCTACCGCCGCCAATGGCGATATAGTCATAATGTTTGGTCATAATACGGTCTCTTTATTAAGTTGTTATTGGTGCTGTTTCTGACTCTACTGTAATGGGTCTTATCATTCATCTTACAAGTTTTTTATGATTAGCGTATGTTGAGTCGCTTGAGTCTCAACAGTGCTTGGTTAAGAAAAGCTTAGCATTTAGATATTTAAATCTACTCAAACCCATCTATACAATAGGGCGACGTCTATAAAATAACAGCCCAGGGATAGACAAGCCAAGCACCAATCCTGAGGTCACAAACAGCGCTTCAAATAAGTACACCATCATTTGGCTAAATAACTCGTCTGAAAAGCCGAAATAACCAATCTGTACCATACTGACCATCGCCTTATAAGCAGCGATACCAGGCATCATACAGATGACACTGGGCGAGATGAGCGCTTTGGGCGGCAGAGTGTATTTCTTAGAAAAGTAGACACCCAAAAAGCTGGCAAGCATCGCGCCAAAAAAGCTGGCAACCACGATATGAATGTGCTGATAAACGAGAGCTGTCTTTAACCCAAAGCCAAAGGCAGTCATCAGTAAACAAGGCAAGATATAGCGTTTGGGGACGCTAAACATCAGCGTCCAACCAAGGGTGATGATACAAGACAGTATGACGGTTTCAATAAACCACATCTTAAAACCCCCAGTGCTGTATGCGAAGTAAAACCAATGCCATGACGATACCGACGCACGCGGATAAGGTGAGCATATAGGTAAAGACCGCACGCCCAACGCCAATATTGACATAGCCTTTTAGGATATCGGACAAAGAGTTAATCAAAGGAAAGCTGGGCACCAATAGCAGTACACTGGAGGCAACAGCGATATCGGCATTGTTACCAATATCAAAATAATAGGTCGTCGCCCCAATCAGTGAAGCGATAAATGCCGTCACAATGACAGTGATAAAAGGGTTAAAGTGGTGCTTGGAGAGATAGATACGAGTAAACATCGCCACCATACCAGCGATGAAAGTCACCGCTGTAATCGACCAACTACCGCCATTCAGATAAGCAAACGCCGCACATGAGGCACCAACAAACACGCTTACTAGCCACGTTGGGTATACGGTCTTATCTAACTCATCAAAGGCAAGGGTAGTGCGGTCAATCAATTCATTATGATCGACAGTGGCTTCAGTCTTATTAACGATTTGCTGGATTTGTACCAAGAGATTGACATTGATGCTCTGATTGATCGTGTCTCTGGTAGTGGTAATACAGCGTTCGTCACAAATAGTCGTCAAGGTAATGGCGTTAAAGTTCAGCGAACACTCGACGCTGTTCATCCCCAAGGCAAGCCCCAAGCGTTTGGACAAGTCCACCACCACGGCAGACTCAGCGCCATACTGCATAAGGAGTAATCCGCAGCGTACACATAGTCGAGTAATGCGCTGCTGCTTTACGTAGCTGATAGAGGTCATGGGTGAGATACGCAGGTTGGTTGGTATTGATACACTATTATAAAGGGTATAGGTGCTGATGCGCAGGCATTAACGGATATTATATTGGATGCTATTGTAAAATTTTTTGATAAGGAGCATAAAATGCATATCGCTATTTTGACGTTGACGTTCTCATTGCCCGGTTGTGGCTCGCTAAAAGAAAAACGCCACCGTATGGGCGGCTTGCACGCGCGCTTTGGCAATACGCCAAGTATCGCGGTATGTGAAAGCGGGGAGCGTGATCGGCATGACGCGAGCGAATGGACGTTTGTGATCGTTGGACTGTCCAAACGAGAGGTCGAGTCGCAGTGCAGTCAAATTGAGGAAAAGCTAGAACGTACGGTGGATGCAAGGGTAATGAATGTTGAAAGGGAGTTTATTTAGGTTAAACGTTAATTACCTTAAGTCTGAAAAATATCTAACTTGTAGGTTGGGTGGAGCTTGCGACACCCAACGTTTACTTTAAAAAAATATTCTCATCCGCCCCAATTTACAGGAAGCAAACCATCCTTCACAAATCAATGAAATGAGGAATATCAGACACAGTCTAATTTTTATCATCATCCGAATCGTCATTAGTGAAATCAGTATCTTTAGAAACAACATTTATCTTTTTTAAACATTCACTTTTTACTTTCGATTCATTAAGAGATTTTATGATCTGCTCACCCTTATTTGGAATTTTTTCACCTTTGTCAGGTGTTCGATTATTAAAGAAAGACGAGAGAGAACTATGGCTGTCCTCTGGAATTAACATACGACCATAGTATTTTATTAATTCATCAAGCACATTGTTATAAGACGAAGATAATTTATTATCCGTATCTAACAATCCTTTATTTTTCAAAACTCTCTCGTTTTCTCTTGATTTGGCTGCTTTAGATATTATGCTGTCCCATACTTCATCTGTTATTTTTGCATTTTCTTCTACAATATCCATATTATCAGGAATATTTTGTATCATTTGTTCTTGTTCAGGATGTTCTGTCAATGTATTAACAAAATCTAGCACCTTATCTCCATCAGTAGTATTGGAGTCTAAACTATTAAAATAACTGTAAAAACTTGAAGTTAGTTCTTCACATCCACTAATTGCACCGTTTAGCACAGACATTTTCCGCTTTAACTCTGGATGATGTTCAAATTTTGGGTATCGAACATGGTGGTCAATCTCTCCCCATGCTTCATCTAATATAGTGCGAGTCTGTAGTTCAAAGTTATAACTATGAGGTGTAATTCCTTTGATAATGTAATGAGTAGACCTATATCGAGAATCTCTTTCTACTCTTTTGTACTTATAATCGCTCAAATTATCATTTGGATAAAAACTTAAATCATCGTCAGGAGCATGATATATGGTTATATTTTCATCTCCACATACACTAAAATTCTCTAAAATAAATTTATTTACTTGTCCCCAATTTTCTTTGAATAAATAAATAGCTCTAATTCCG